>JABDJV010000103.1 GCA_013003295.1 Pyrinomonadaceae bacterium
GAGATTGCCAAGTGACGATAACTCACGAAATGTTTCCGCAAATTTGAAATGTTGGGTGACGTCGGCCCCTTCGTTTACGCCGATGAATATGAGCGGCAAAATACCGACCGATGAGACAAATGCCAACACGATCAACTCGCTTGTTTTCTTGTGCCTGGAAATGAAATCCATCTTATTCTTGCCAGTCTGGGCTAAACTCCCGCTATTGCATCACACCAAATGGCCTTCATCAAATACCCTGCTCGTTCGCGTCATCATCGGATGTTGTTCAGTGCAATTCATAACCGCTTTCCGGTCGCTACTGCTCTCGGTACCGTTGTTTCCGTTGGCGGCTTCGCGTCGTGTCCCGGACCACAACAACCCTTCCCGCCGAGTCAACGTCTCCGGACTTTCTCGGTCGTTACTAATCCTGTATCATTCCATACATGAATGAACTTTACCCTGAGATCGAGCCCTTTGATACCGGTATGCTCGAGGTCTCAGATCTACACACGGTCTATTATGAGCGATGCGGAAATCCGGATGGCATTCCGGTCGTTTTTCTTCACGGCGGGCCGGGCGGCGGTTTGATCCCCATGTATCGTCAATTTTTTGATCCGGAGGCTTACCACATAATTCTATTTGACCAAAGAGGCGCGGGAAAATCGGAACCGGCATTCGAGCTTAAAGAAAACACCACCTGGGACCTGATCAAGGACATTGAAAAACTCCGCGAAAAATTCGCCATTGATAAATGGTACGTATTTGGCGGATCATGGGGAAGCACCTTGAGTCTCGCGTATGCCGAAACACATCCGGAAAGGGTCAAAGGCCTGGTATTGAGGGGCATATTTCTTACCCGGCCGAAAGAACTCAAATGGTTTTATCAATACGGTGCTAGCGAGATATATCCTGACTTTTGGGAAAGATATCGCGATGAGATCCCAGAAGATGAGAGAGACGATATGATGTCGGCCTACTACAAACGGCTTACGGGCGAAGACGAGGAGACGAGGATTTCGGCAGCTCGCGCGTGGAGCGTTTGGGAAGGTTCGACATCAAAGCTTTTTCCTGACGAAGACCTGATGAACCATTGGGAGGACCCGAAGGAAGCTCTGGCTCTCGCGCGAATCGAATGTCATTATTTTATGAACAATTCTTTTTTCCCGACGGAAAACTATTTGATCGAGAATGTTGATAAGATCCGGCACATACCTACGGTAATCGTACAAGGTCGCTATGACGTGGTCTGCCCAGCTATCTCGGCCTGGGAGCTGCATACGGCATTTCCGGAATCTGAGCTCAACATAATAAAAGATGCCGGTCATTCAATCTCGGAAAAAGGAATTGCGTCGGCACTGATCGAAGCGACCGATAAATTTAGAGACAAGGAAAATAATTAAAATGGCAAAAGTGAAAATAATAGGTTGGGACACGGGCAGAAATAAGCTTGCGATGCTGGAATTGCTCAAGGAAACACTGCATTTGGGAGAAAAGGATGCAAAGGAAATGGCGGATGCCGTCGGACTCGGAAAGAAGATAAACCTGGAGTTTGACGACGATGAGTTTGCGCACGAGCTTGCCATCCGCCTGGTGGCAACCGGGGCCAAGGTTGAGCTTGAAAGCGATAAGATCAAGCTCGAATTGTAAGGAAAGTTCCCGAAAAAGGATGAAAAATATCGCAAATAGCTGTATTATCTTTTCAATGACGCGATCTATTGAGATCAGGCGAATTTAACTTTTAAGAGAGATTTTATGTTTGGAATACAAATGTTGTTTTTGTTCATACTCGGAACGCCGGAAATAATTATGATCGTTGCGGCGCTTTTCCTGCTTTTTGGAGCGAGCCGTTTGCCGAAGCTTGCCAAATCCCTTGGCCAGAGCCGTAAGGCGTTTAAAGAGGGTATGGAAGAAATGGAAAAAGAGATCAATAGCGACGACGATGCGCCAAAATCCATCGAATCGCCGAAAGTAGCTGCGGTAAGCGAGGAAGAGGTCCCGCCCGAGATGCGGCAGCAAACCTAGTTTTAGCTTTTTGATGCGGTGGTCAATGTGGCCTTTACCGAAAACCTAAAACTTAATTGATCGTGTTCATCATCAATTTTCTGAGCAAGTTTTTCTATGACTTGCTCTTTTTCTTTGTCGTCCAGGAATTTAAGCCAAATCGGAAAGAGAAAAAACTGCATCAGCGGCGAATTAATAAACTCTTCCCCGTTTTCAAATTCAAAGAACTCAGATTTTGTTTTTGATTTGATCTTTTTGAGTTTTAGCTCTTTTAGTGTTTCTTCGATCTTAAGATCCGAAGGCAATTCGGAGATCAGATTTTCGACTTCATCACCTTTCTCAAGCAAGTCCAGATCAGCCAAAACTTCCCAAAGATATGAGAAGATCTCTCCAAAGCTTCCCGAGGTGGTACTAAAGAATGCGATCTCGTTTTTTGTCAGTTTCACCTGCTCAGCAATATGCCCGGCAAGATCGGCAGGTTTCACCAAACTGGAATCAACCACGACCAGGTCCGATTCGGCAAACGGCAGATTTGTAGAAAAATCGATATCGGCCTTTATCGCATCGGATTTTGCCTGGGCGATCTTTTGGAGCTCTAGTGTTTCGCAAACCGCAAATAGCTGCGTATCCTTATCGAGTTTCTCACGCAGTACGAGTGCATGATCTCCTGCTCCGGCATTTACGTATAGCACCGTTTCTTCCTTCGAAGGCTTAAAACTCTCATCAAAGATCGCCGAAAACTTCGGTTTCCATTCGTTTTCGACGTAAAGCCCATAGAGAAATGCGATCTCTTTTTCTGTTTTACTCATTTATAAATCCAGTTGCTGCCCTATTAATTTGCGACCTCGGCGTGGAGCATTATAAAGTTACCCCCCGCTCGATCGCGCTTTGCGTATACGGTTTTAAACTTCACACCTTCATACTCGCCGCGCCAGGTATCCGAAAGCGGATCGCCTTTTACTTTTTTTAGCTTAGAGACGTCGATCACAAAAGTCTCCATCAAGGCGTCGGCAGACGAAGTGGAAGGCGCTCCCAATAGCAGATTGAAACGCTTTGCCCGGTCCTTATGAAATCTTACCGAAAGCCCCTTTGGATGTGATAACACCTTGTATTCCCGATACTCACCAGGCATATGTTTCTTGTTTACCCTCACCGGCGAGGTCTTCACGGCTTCACCAAAAACATGTCCGAAATCACGATGGGGCTTGTTCGCAAGCGCAGAGACATTTACGACCGATTCTCCTTTTCTTACAGGAACATCCGGTTCGGCTTCGTTGTCTTTTTGTGCCGCCGGCAGCTGGTTACCCTCCGGGGAGGATTTTTCCCCGGCGCCCTGACAACCGGAAAAGACCGCCGCTAACCCGAATACAAGAATTAAAATATAAACGCTTTTCATTACGATCCAATAAAATTGCGTTAGCGTTTTTGTATTTAAAAAACGCTAACGCAAATTCTTCTTTAAGAACTCTTATTCACCCGCTTCCTGTTTCTTTACAAGATTGCCAACCTGCACTCTGGCGGGTCGCAGAAGCTTTCCCTTAAACGTGAATCCACTCGCAAACTCACCAACGATCATGCCGTTTTTTTCCTCTTCTTCGACATCGACCATCTCCACGGCTTCGTGAAATTCAGGGTTGAATTTCTCTCCGATCGTCGGAGTTCGTTCGACTCCAACGTTCGCAAGCGCCTGTTCAAAACTCCTCGCCGTTCCCTTAACACCGTCAAGTAAATGCTCAAAAGAGGAATCCTTCTCGCTCGCCGTTATCGCCAGGTTCAAATTGTCGATAACCGGAAGAAGTGTATTCAAAAAGCTCACCCTTCCCTGATCGGCACGCTGCTCAAGCGATTTTTTCATCCGCTCGCGTCTTTCTGAGGTCTCTTGCTCAAGCTTTGCCTTTTCCTCCTCAAAACGAACCTGTACGCTCTGGAGCTTTGTTTCCGCGGCCTCGCAGCGGTTTGTTATCTCCTCAAGCGCATTCTCAAGTTTTACGACCTCGGGGGATTTCACCGGTTCGACTACCTCGGCAACTTCTGAGCCGTCGCCCACTTCAATATCTATTCTCTCGCCTTCGTCGTTGACCCTTCGCTTGTCACGAAAAGGAATTTCTTCAGCCTGTTCTTCTATTATCTCGTGTTCGTTATTCATCTTTTTATTAAACCAACTCACTTATTTATCAATCGCCTGTCTGATCCGTCAAAAATAAATTTCTAATAAATTTGCCTCATAAGAATACCAAAATCCGGAGCAAAAGGTGAGCGGTGAGCAGTATCTGTAAGCAGTGACCAGTAAGCAGAGGCTAAGTCATTTCGGAATTGTCATTTTCTATCCGAAATCCTTGTCCACGGCAGTTACCGCATCTCATGTACCCGCGCCTTTAATTGCGTAAGCGGTTTACGTTTAGCCACGCCATTTATGGCGTGGTGCGGAATCGGATCCCCTTCAGGGCGCTTTAGCGTCCTTCCTCCAATTGGCTTAAGCCATGAATAGAAGCACGCTGAGAGCGCGCTG
>JABDJV010000105.1 GCA_013003295.1 Pyrinomonadaceae bacterium
CCCGTACATCGACCGATCGGTCCTGCGTCGAGCCTACTCTCCTAAATGCTCCGTTTTCCAAAAAGTGCAGCAGCTTAACCTGCATCGTCATCGGCATTTCGCCAATTTCGTCGAGAAACAGGGTTGACCCGTCAGAGGCCTCGATCAAGCCGATCTTTTGTTTTCCGGCTCCCGTAAATGCTCCTTTCTCGTACCCAAAGAACTCGGATTCGAATAGATTTTCCGGGAGTGCACCGCAGTTTACTGAGATCAAAGGAGATTCCGAACGGCTGCCAAGCGAATGGATCCAGTGTGCAAAGACATCTTTCCCGGTTCCCGATTCTCCAGTTATCAGGAGTGTCGTATCAAGATCGGCAACCCGTTCGGCCTGCGCATAGATCTGCTCCATAACCGGACTGGCAAATACAGGCTTTACAACGGAGCTTTCATTCTGCTGCTGTACGGCGATCTGGAGCTGCTTATTGCGTTTCACCAACCGGCGCTTTTCGGCGGCTTTGCGGATAACTACTTCGACATGTTCGGATTCGGCCGGCTTGGTCACATAATCATATGCTCCAAGTCTCATTGTTTCGACACCGGTCTGAAGGCTTTTATCTGCCGTAAGCATGACAACCTCCGGAGAATTATCTGTTTGCCGAATTTTCGAAAGCACCTCAACTCCTGAAATATCCGGCAAATTAACGTCGAGCAGGATCACGTCGAAAACTTCTTTTTTCAGGGCTTCGATAACAGATTTTCCGCTCTCGGTCACTGAGATCAATAGGTCCTCCGCCGACAATTGTGCGGGTAAGAGCTTGAGCAAGACGGGGTCATCGTCCGCGATCAAGATTTTTATCTTGTCAGTCATTTGGTGGTTCCGAGAATTCTCTCGATCTGGTCGGTGTGCCTGGTCTCGTGAAGGCCAAGCAAAACCAACCAATCTTGTGCTGACATCGGGCCAAAGTAGGGATGCGGAAAGCGCAATTCTGAGCCGTCTACAGTTTCAAAAAGAGGCCGCATAGCGTCAAGTTGATTTGCTACGTTTTTCAGATTTTCCAGCGACTCCTCGATCGATTGGCTCCCACCCGGTTGAACCACTTCCGGTGCCTCCAACCGCTGCTTTTCCGTAGCCAGCTTTTTGACTCCGTCAATAAAGTTTGCGGATAAATTGATCGTACCATCCGAGGTTTTTCCTTCTTCCTCGGCTTTGGAAAGCAGCTTGTAACAGATCCTCGACATCCCGTCACCAACTTTTGCGAGATGTTCGACGATCCCGCTAACAGTCCACTTTCCATTCTCCGTAGGCAGATCAGCCTGTTCGCCGCTTAATTCCGAAACGGTAATCACAAGTCTTGTGCGGGCTGCGGCATTGGCAGCGTAAACGTCGGCAACATGTTCAAAATTCATTTGGTCTTCTCTTAATAGCGTTTTGTTATTCGGGCGCTGGTGTCTGAAGCGGAATCGCCTGAGGGCTAAGGATCAAACGATGCCACCGCAGATAACTGCGTCTGTTTTCCAACTCATTGTCAATAAAAGTCCTAACGTAACCAGTCTGCAAATACAGCAGAGATTCTTGCGACCAGTTCAAATTGACAATGGGATTGTAGGAGACAAGACTTCGCTCATCGGGCAAAGTCGTCCTTTTTTTTGCTGAATTTACCACTGAATTGGCGTTTGCGATTTCAGATGAACTGGTTGTCTCTTTATCCTCACCGTCTGTGTTTGAATTAGTATTCGAGTTTGCATTTGACTCTTCTTCCCGCTTTAGTTTCTCATCATACGCTCTTGAGGACAGCAGTAACTGATTTCTCAATGGAATCGCCGCCTGCGTCCGCCGTTCGCCGATCGCGTCGTAGATTCTGACCTGCTTGTTGTATGCAACCGCAACTTTTGCCGAATCGGGAGACCATGCCGGGTGAATCGAGGTTGGATAATCATCGAGCAACCTCTCAAGCCCGTTCTTCTCAAGCAGCCTCGGCCGCCCGGCGGGAACAAAGCGCTCGCCCAGCTTCGCCATCTGAAGTTCCCTGAATTTCCACTCGGTAAATGGGGAAGCCAGCGCGACGAGCATCGAACTATCCGGCGACCACTCAAAGTAGAAATACATCAGACCCTCTTTTGACGTCAGAGGTTTTAGATCGAGTCCGTCGCCGCTGCAAATATAGATCTGTTCGGTTCGGAAAGTTAAGACATTTTTCGAGGCTTCAACCGATTCTTCTGAAGGTGGAACGGCGTCAATGACATCTGGATTTGTGTTGGTGTTTGAATTGCTCTCAGAATTTGCGTTTGCTTTCGTTGGCTCAGGGCTTTCCTCCGGTTCTTGAAACGCTTTCTTTACATCTTTTTCTTCGGATGGTTTCTCGTCACTGACCTTTTCTGCGTCTTCCCTGTTTCCATTTCGAACCATGGCAATAAATGCTACATTTTTGGAATCGGGCGACCAAACGATCGTATCCGGAAAATGCACCGCCATTTCATCATGGGTGATTTTCTTGACGAGATTCCCGTCAGCCGAATACATATCCAAACGAAATTCCGAAACGATATCATCAGCCGCCCTGTAAACAGCCAAAACCCTCTGCTTGTCTGGCGACGTGATCATCCGATCGAGGATCTCCATCGGACGATTCTCGTCAAAATGCTTTTGGATCGCTTCGTTTCTTTGATCGGCCTCCGGTTCCTCGGTTGTCGGAGCCGGAACATCTGGTTCAAAATTGTAGTTTAGACGCTGCGCCGGCACGTCGCGCAATGAAAGCGGGGCAATCTCGGTCTCCTTAGAATTGTTTTCTTTGCAGCTTATTAAAAAAGATACACTTAGCACGAAAATGAGCGCTGTTGCGAGTTTTTGATACATATTAAAACTTAAGGGCTGTGTCTTTCGTATTGGCGTCGGGTCAATTACCCATTCGCCTACGCTATAAAACCTAACCTAAATCTTCATCAAGATATTGCCGATAGAGTCTCTTCTGCTCTTCGGTCGGATTCTCAACCGGAACGATCTTATATCCCGAAGCCGGGGTTTTTCCAAGCGTAACGTCAAGCTCCATTAATTTGTCATGGCGGAAAACGCTCAGTTTTACCTTGTCACCGGACTTCTTACTTCCCAAATAAAAGGTCAGGAACCTGCGGCTTGCGCGAAACCCGTCGATCGCCAGAATTTCATCATCGGCGTTCAAACCGTTCTCATAAGCCGGAGTATTTGCCGGAACCGATGTTAACCTGAGGCGCCCGTTTGATTCCGATAGATTTCCGCCAAGGTATCCTTTGTCAGATTCAGGCAAGAGACTGACAAATTGTAATCCGATTTGATTTAATATCTGGTTGTAATCGATCTCTTCTTTTCCGCTAACGTACTTTTTGAAGAACCCATCGAGGCTGGTGCCGGCCATCTTTTCGGCTGCATCTTGAAAATCCGCCGGGGTAAAATTCTTTCCTTTTTTGTAAAACTCATCGTTTAAAAGTCTCATGACATCATCAAGCGATTTAGCGCCGGCCGAATTGGTTCTGATGAGGATATCCAAAAGAAAGTTGACCAGCTCTCCTTTACTGTAATAAGAGATTTGACGGTTTACCGAATTTTCATCGGGACGATAGCTTTTTATCCAGGCATCAAAACTCGCCTCCTCCAAACTCGTCTGGAATCTTCCCGGCTGTCGGTACAGCCTTCCGGCGATCGACGCTTTCGCGTCCAAAATATAATTAGCATTGACAAGGCCCGCCCGCCTCATCAAAACGCCCTCATAATAAGAAGTCGTTCCCTCGGCGACCCAAAGCAGTTTTGTATAATTCTCGTTTTCGTAGTCAAAAGGCCCAAGCGCATCCGGACGTATTCGCTTCACGTTCCAGAGATGAAAAAACTCGTGGGCAACAAGACTCAAGAAGGCTGTATACCGGGATTCCGGCTCAAAGCCAAACCTGTTCCATTGGAGCGCCGTCGAGTTAAGGTGCTCAAGCCCGCCGCCGCCGCGCGTATTCAAAATGAACGTATAATCATCGTAAGGAAGCTCGCCAAAAAGCTTGTAGCATTCCTCGATCATCTTGGCGGTATCGTCTGCGATTTGCTGCAGATCGTAATTCCCGTCACCCGTCACGACATAACGGTGAGGCTTCCCACGGACGGTGAATTTCAGCTCCTTGAAATCGCTGACCTCAAAAGGCGAGTCATACAATACGTCATAATTCTCTGCCTTAAATGTGTTTGCTTGCCCCGCAACCGGCGGAAGCCCCGTCGCTACTTTCCAGTTTCTGTAGGGTCTGACGCGAATCGTAGATGGAGCCTTAAGCTGTCCTTTCGGATACATTAAAAGCGCAGCGGGCGTAAAGAAAGCGTGTTCGTAATTCAACTCATTTGTACGGACGGTCAGATCGTTGGAATAAACATAGTAGCCAATTCGAATTGCTTTGGCACCATTTGTATCAATCTGCCAGGTGTTTTTGCTGGTTTTGCGCCAATCAAGTGCGTTTCCGTTTGCGTCCAACGCAACAAAATCCTGAACATGCCGCGCATATTCGCGAATCAGATAAGAGCCCGGTGTCCAAACCGGCATTTTCACCTCGGCCTTTTTTGGCATTTGCGGCCAATTCATCACCATCTCCACTTCTAAAAGATGTGTCCAGGGTTTTGACATCGAGACCGTGTAGCTTACGTTCGGTGGAGTTTGAACGACCTTTGCCGATTTTGGTTTCTTACTCTTTCCCCTTCGTCGCTGAGCGTCGGCATCCTGGTAGCCGAAAAATATAAAAACCAGGATCAATATGAATACCAAATTTGCCTTCATTGCTTTTCGAATCACTTTTGCTAACCCCATCAAAATGTTATGTTTATTTTTCTGCTATATTACTACAAATTGTAGATTCTAAGAACTTTGCCGGAATGCGCGAAAACCAGGAAGTCGAAAGTAAAGACGAAAAATTCTTCACAAAACCGATAGCAATAGTTTTTACAACTATTTTTATAGATTTGATCGGTTTTGGAATCGTGATACCGATCCTGCCTTTTTACGCAGAAACCGAACCATTCAACGCAACCCCATTCGAAATAGGACTTCTATTTTCCTCTTATTCCGCAATGCAGTTTGTTTTTTCTCCGATATTGGGTGGCCTTTCTGATAAGTACGGCCGCCGTCCGATACTGTTTTTTAGCCTGATCGGCTCGTCAATCGGATACCTGGTTATTGGTTTTGCCTCCGTATTATGGATGGTTTTTCTTGGGAGAATCATCGCCGGCGTTACCGGTGGAAACATCTCCACCGCGCAAGCATATATCGCCGACGTAACCAATAGAAAGAACCGTGCGAAAGGAATGGGCCTGTTTGGAGCGGCCTTCGGATTGGGATTCGTTTTTGGGCCCGCGATCGGAGGCGTTTTGAGTCGCTACGGTATCCAGGCGCCGTTCTTATTCGCTGCCGGGCTCACATTTCTAAACGCGATCGCACTCTATTTTGTGCTCCCCGAATCTTTAAAACTCGAAGACAGAAACAAAAGCGAAGGTAGAAAAAATCACTTTGCGGAATCACTCGAGGCATTACGGGACTCGAGATTTACTATATTGACCGTGCTGTATTTTATTCTCGTCACGGCGTTCTCGATAATGACAGCGAGTTTTGCCTTGTATACCATGTTCCGTTTCGGATATAACGCCGAGCAGAATGGGTATCTTTTCTTCTATATAGGCGTTTTGGCGGTGATCCTCCAGGGATTTCTTTTTGGCAGGCTGGCAAATAAATTCGGCGAGTCATGGCTTGTTGTATTGGGAAGCTTTTTACTTGTGATCGCCTTTGCAGCCGTACCATTTGTCGGACCGGAATTTGGCGGATTGCCCGGCTTGCTGATCGGAATCGCGCTGTTTGCGCTCGGCAATTCGCTCTCTTCACCGGCGCTGACAAGCCTTGCTTCGAAGGTTGCCAGCGAACGAGAGCAGGGGAAAGCACTCGGGGTCATGCAATCGGCGGCGTCTCTTGCCCGTGCGATCGGACCTTTGATTGCGGGGGTATTACTAAATAATGCTTTTAATGAGATCGATGATACAACCCTGTTTAGAACGTTTTGGACGGCGTCGGCCCTGATGTTCGTCACGTTTATACTTGCTGTCTATTTTGCACGACTGTTAAAAAGGCAAACGCTGGTTTGATTCGAATTTGCTTAAGATCGCAATAGATTATTTAACTCCCGAATATCCGGAAGGGCCGTTCGGGCACCGATTTCCCTACACTTGAGTGCGGCAACGGCGTTCGCCATTCGGGCAGATTCCTCAATACTTTCCCCGCTCAGGAATCCGTACAAGAATCCGGAACGAAAAGAATCTCCTGCCCCGGTCGTATCTTTGCAGCCGTTTGGGACAGCAAATCCCTCGGTTTCGAAAAACTCGTTCGCACAGTGAATTAATGAGCCTCTTTGACCCAACGTCACCCCAATCACTTTGCATCCGTATTTAAACTTCAGGCGGTCGAGGGCGGCCCGCTGGTCCCTGATCCCGGTGAAGGACTCCGCAAACCCGGCCGACGATATCAAGATATCCACGAGCGGCAACAGGTCCTCAACTCCTTCAAAAATAGTATCAATGTCTATCGAGACGATAGTGCCGATCTCCCTGGCCTTCCTTGCGAGTTTGATACCCGCCCGGGTGTCGTGAGGTGTTAGATGAAGAACCCGCGCCGATTCCGAAATCTCATCTGAAACGTCGTTTTCTGTGAATTGTAGTTTTTTGTCGCGTTTCCAAATAACGGTTCGTTCACCGGTATTCTCATCGACGATAATAAAGGCGATCTGGGTTCTTGCACCGTCCACCCGCTGCGAGCGCGAGGTGTCAACGCCTTCGTCGTCCAGGCTTTTCAACCCAAAATCACCGGCCCCATCATTCCCGAATCTACCGACATACGAAGTTTTTAGACCAAGCCTCTGGAGCCCGACCATCGTCGTCGCAGCCTCACCGCCCGCAGCCTGGACGTAATCGTTAAGCTCTAACTTGGAATCAAAGGCGGGGTATTCAGGCACCTGAATTAGATAGTCGACCGCGTTGGTTCCAAATCCAACTACGTCAAACTTTCTATTATTCGGCGGCTCAAATGGAAATTGCATAAAAAATATCTTGCCAAATAGTTGAAAAAAAAGCTAAATTGAAAATGTCGATCCTGTTCGCCTTTAGTTTATATCTGAGTTGATTCTGAATCTTAAGACCAGTGGAGAAAAATGAATGCCGTCAACTACTTGCCCGGAATGCGAGGAAAGAATATTTGTAGATGCAAATTCAGAGCAAGGTCGGATAATAACTTGCGAAGACTGTGACTCGAACCTCGAACTTGTCGGGTTGGATCCCGTTGAATTGGATGTTGTATCGCAATCCGAGCCGGGCGAATATAGCGACGGGTTTAATATTCGGGAACACGACGAGATCTAAAATCTAATCTTCCCGTTTCTGACCGTCATCTTTGAGTTGAAAGCCCGCCCGATTCTGCTTGACAACAAAACCATCGGCAGCCTTGATCTCAACCTTCCTGAATGTTTTGCCTGAATCTTCCCCGTATTCGGGATAAAACGCCAAGGCGTAGGAGGCCGTGATTTCTTCAGCAAGCGCCCTAAAAAGCGGCTCGAAATCCCGTTTTACCGCATAGAAGGAACGTCCGCCTGTTTGCTCCACCAGACCGCTAGCTTCAAAAAGTGTAAGCACGGGTTTTCCGTTACCCGAGAGGCGGGAATACGATGGCAATATCACGGCATAAACACTCGTTTCAGTGTTGTTCGCCCGTTCAATGACCGTCGAAGGCGAAACCGTATCGCCGACCGGATAGCCGTCAGTGACAACGATCACGACCCTCTTTGGCAACTTGTTATTCAAACTTCGGGGGGATTTTTTTCTTAAAAGACGAATCGCATCATCGACGGCGTCGTAGGCGTGTGTCGAAAGGCCGCGGTCTGATTTGATGATCTTCCTAAATGTCTTATTGAGCTTGTAAGGTTTATTCGTAAATGATTGCAGCGTCTTGACTTGCATTCCGAATGTCATCACCGCGAAGTACGAATCGTAGTCCGCAAGGCGCTTTATAAACTGCTGCATAGCAGCGCGCAGCTTAACCAATTCCTCTTTGGTCACGCTGCCGGAAACATCCAGCGCGAAAACAACCGAGAGCGGCCGGTCGGTATCGTGCTTTTTGATCGGCTTGAAAAAATCTATCGAACGCTTTTGACCGTCGATGAACAGGTCAAAATCCTTCGCCTGCAATCCGCGAATTGGATTGCCCTTTTTGTCCGTTACTGAAACTTCAAATGCGACAAGTTTAGTATCTACACGGATCACATCTTCATCCGGCTTTTGGGCATTAACTTGAGCAGCCAAATTAAAACCGCACAACACTATCGCTGCGAAAACGCTTAAACGACGACTAACCTGAAGCTTTATTCGCTCAACGACACGCTTTTTTAAGCCACTCACTCTCATACCTTCAAAATATGAAGACTCTTCAGCAAATACCTGCGATATTTTACTCATTTGTTAAACATTGTTGATGCGAGAAAAACATTGCTTTTTCTACTGCAGTGAAGTAGAATTATTAAGTGGAATTAAGTTTTGTCATTACACCAAAACTAACCACATTACTCCGATGAAATAAATTCCGATTCCCTATCAGCGACCTATTATATCTTACCGGTCAAAACCACGAGCAATTCCCTGGCATATTACCCGCAGAATATACTCGACGAAAAAATGGTTTTCCGGTTCAAACTAATACGAGAACTCAGATAGAAAGTTTTACATTCACCCATTAATTCTTATAAAAGCATCGGAGAAAAGGGTCGTATGTAGAGGAAATACTTCGTGAAACCGCTCAATCTTTCAAGCTACAATATCAAAACAAAAGCCTATTGGGGGGCCTTAGTGGTCTTTTCCCTGATCGCCCTCGGTACGGCTTTCGTTAAAGTGTTGTCGTTTACAGTTGAGCAATGGTTAGCATTAGGGATCTCGTCGGTAGTATGCCTGATAATTAGCCAATACAACATTAAGATACCCCGTACCAACGGATTTCTTTCGCTGAAAGAGGTCGTCATTTTTTGGGCATTTATATGGCTGGGTCTCGGCGGCGCCGTTATTCTGGCGGCCGTATCCGCGGGCTCTGCTTATCGGCTCGCGCCAAAAAACAAGAATCGGTGGAGTGTGAACGCAACCTCCTTAATAACGGCGACCTACTTCTCCTCGATCCTCTTCTATTTGGTCCTGCAATATGGATTTAGCTTCATCGATTACCCGGTCGGGAAGAATTCGATAAATGCGTTCTGGCTGGCCGGTACACTGTTCCTGGTAGGCGGATTTCATTGTGTTTTGCAATCCGCCCTCTATGCCGGATTCCTAAAGCTTGAGGGGATGATCTCCGTTACGGCTCTCTGGAAGAACAATTACATTTGGGCGATCGGCGGCTTCGGTATCTGTGTAATAACGGTCTTTATCTTCCATCTTTCGATGGTCTACTTCGGACTTCTCTTTGGTGTATTAATCCTGCCAGTAACCATTTTGGCACATCTTTCATACCGCTTTCATGAGCAGCTGCTGAGTCAGAAAACCAAAGAGATCAGGGAAGCAAACAGGGTTCACGTGGCAACAGTTGAGGCGTTGGCTACAGCCATCGATGCGCGTGATCAGGTCGGCCGCGGGCACGTCACTCGAACGCAGATCTATGCTGTTGGGATCGGGAATACTCTCAACTTACCAACCGAAGAAATCCAGGCGCTTAGCACAGGTGCATTGCTTCACGACATTGGAAAACTCGCGGTTCCCGACCATATTTTGAACAAGCCGGGCAGACTGACCCCGGCGGAAATGGAAAAGATGAAGATCCACCCTTCAGTCGGGGCAGCGATCCTCGAGCGGGTGAATTTCGCATATCCGGTTATACCAACCGTCAGATATCACCATGAAAGCTGGGATGGCACGGGTTATCCGGAGGGTTTGAAGAAAGAGGAGATCCCCCTCACCGCAAGGATTCTGGCGGTCGCTGATGCGTACGACACGATCCGGGGAGCGCGGCCATACCGTCCTTCGGTGTCAAAGGAAGAAGCCCGGCGTTACCTTCTAAATAGCGCCGGAACTCAATTCGATCCGGCCGTTGTCGATATTTTCCTACGCAATCTGAGCAAGTTCGAAGCCGAGGCGGCCGAGAAACAACTCTCTTATGAGATCGATCAGAAAGCCGAAAGCGAAAGCCACGAAATCCTCGAACCGCGTGCGAAGATAAGCTATGTCGAACAGATCAAACGCGCAAACCGGGAAGTATTCACACTTTATGAGCTTGCAAGGGTATTTAGCTCAGCCTTAACCCTCGAAGACACTCTCTCGCTATTTGTAAAAAAGATCCGTGAGCTTGTTCCCCTCGACACCTGCGTTATCTACCTTCTTGACGAGACTCAGAATGTGGCTATTGCCAAACATGCAGTCGGGAGATATCACGACGACCTTAAGAACCGTAAAATAAAGGTCGGACAAGGTGCGACCGGATATGCATTGAAAAAACGCCAGTCTATCTACAACATCAATCCCGGACTCGACTTTTCGTTCTACCAAATGGAGTTTATCCAGGAATACACTTCAATGGCGTCGCTTCCCTTGATTGCAAACGAAAAACTCCTGGGCGCCGTCTCGCTCTACTCTTGCGAGCTCGAGTCATATGAAGATGAGCATATGCGTTTGATGGAAACACTTGCCAGGATCGCCTCGGACGCAATTTCAAATTCACTGCGTCACGCAGAAACGGAAACCAGAGCGTTGACTGACGCGATGACGAATCTGCCGAACGGTCGAAGCCTTCAGATACAGTTTGAGAAAGAGATCGCCAGAGCCAAGCGTAACGGCAGCAACTTCCAGGTGCTCATGCTTGACCTCGACGGCTTTAAGGCGATCAACGATACTTTCGGACACAAAGCCGGAGACAGATTGCTGAAAGATATTGCCGTGGTAATGCAGGAGCAGCTCAGAGACTACGATTTCCTTGCTCGATATGCCGGTGACGAATTCGTCGCGATCATTCCCGAAACGGACAATAAGGCAGTTTACGAATTATGCCAGCGTATGGAAAAAGCTGTTCGTGAGTACAAACTTGATGTCGGCGAAGGCCGCTACGCAAGTGTAGGCGTTAGTTTGGGTGCCGCGGCATATCCAAACAGCGGTGAGACCCTCGATCAGATCATCATCGCTGCTGATAAGGCCATGTACGCGGTCAAGGAACGACGAAAGAGCCTATCCAAAAAAGCGAAGTTGGAAAAAGAGCGTGAGAGAAAGGCGCTTGCGGAAGCACGAATGCAGGAACGAAAAGAAAAGCTTATGATGGCCGAGAAGCCCCTCATTGTAGAGGATGCAGCGATCGAACCGGTCGAGATCGGTGAGATTCAGGTTGAACCTGCAGAGTTTAGCGAGGTCGATCTTAGCCCTGAAGAGGTAACTGAGATCAACATCGAAGCTGTTGAAGAAGAGGTACCGGATCTCGATCTGCCTGAACGCGACAGCGATCCGGACATCGATCTATTGGAAATCGAAACCGCGAAACCCAAAGC
>JABDJV010000121.1 GCA_013003295.1 Pyrinomonadaceae bacterium
GTGTCGAAGGCCATCCGCAAGTTTTCGTATAGTTCAAATTTAACCATTACAAATGTCTTTTCGCGTCTCGAGAAGCGGCTCACTGAAAAAGGACGTAAGGTCACAAAAAGTCAGTGTGTCAACTCAATTCCGGCTCCCCTCCTTATCGAAGGAGGGGTGGCACGCTTCGTGACGGGGTGGTTCCGTTTTAACTTTATATTTCGCAGTCCGATAAAAAAAGAGTAACCACCCCACCCTTCGGGCACCCCTCCTTCGAAAGGAGGGGAGTTTTAAGATTAACTCCCAAAACTGTCTGAATCACTCCGCGCGCATCGCTTCGATCGGATTCAGATTCGCCGCCTTCCAGGCCGGATACACGCCCGAAATCAAACCAACGCCGCTGGAAACTATCAATGCGATCGTCACCCATAAAAACGGCAGCGCCGTCGGGATCGCAAACAGGATCGCGATCAGCATTGCGATCGAATAGGCGATAAGTACGCCGATCGCGCCTCCGACCAATGCAAGAGTCGTTGATTCCAGCAGAAACTGCTTGATAATGTCCGATTGTTTTGCGCCGATACTTTTTCTGATCCCGATCTCTTTTCTTCGTTCGGTTACGGTGACGAGCATTATGTTCATGATCACAATTCCACCAACGATCAGCGAGATTGATGTTACGCCAATAGCAGCGATCTGGATCGTCCCAAAGATCTTGTCGCGCAGTTCGTTGATCGCTCCCGGTGTGATGATTCCAAAGTTGTCGTCTTCAGAAGGTTCAAGTTTTCGCCGTACCCTCATCAAGGTTCGTGCCTCATCGATCGCATCTTCGTAAGATTCCGGGTTAGCCGAGGTAACGCTGATCGAGATCGACCGCCGAACACCGTATATCGAAAGGAAGGTCGAGAGCGGTATCGAAGCGTACATATCTCTTGACTGGCCAAATGCCGAGCCTAACTCCTCTCCGACTCCGACGACTTTAAATGTTCGCCCGTCGATCTTTATTTTTTTGCCGATCGGATTTGCGGTTGGAAAAAGTTTTTCGGCGATCTCGGAGCCGATAAAGCAGACAAATTTTCGTTTCTCTTCTTCTATATTTAGAAAGTATCGACCGGAGGCCGCCTCTATCTTTTCGATGTCTGCGATATTTGGCGTCGTCGCCTTGAGCTGAACATTTAGAAGAGTTTCCTCTTTATACTTAATATCGGCCAGGGTCTCTGATTTTCCGCCGGCATCGGCGATCGCTCCGCCGCGGGATTTGAGCGCCTTAAGGTCATCCCGCGTTATGTCTTTGTTCCGACGCCGGGCGGCATTAAGAGAAGCCACGCTCGAAAAATCCTCGACGGAAAATTTACTGACGCTAAAGGCATTTGTTCCGATATTGGCGATCTTTTCATCGACGTAGGCATTAAAACCCTCGATCACCGAGACCACCACGATCACCGTCGCCACGCCAAAAATGATCCCGAGCAGGGTCAAAAATGAACGGAGCTTATGCGAAAAGATGGACGCGGCGGCTAACCGAAGAGCCTCATAAAAGGACATATGGGTATTATATCTTAAAAAGGAAGGTAAATAAGAAATGGGGAGCCGGCAGGCCATCAGATCGGAGAGATCTGTGCCGACGTCGCCCACTCACTATATTGTATTTCCCCTGCGCTCCACTTGAAGGCCGCGATCGGTAGGCTTATCAATGTCCGTTGGTCAATGCTCAATCACTAACATCCACCTCTTACAGATGAGGCCCCGGAAGTGTCTTTTGTAACCGTCGGTCGGCCGGAATAGCAAACGCTGCTTGCTCCCGCGGCATCGACACCGAGTTTTGTTGATACACTAACTTTTGCCGAACTCGCGCCGCTCACATCCATCCTTGCCGACTCGGATTTTAGATCGATCGCCTTCATACTCGACGCTCCGCTCAGGTCGACTTCGATATTGCGGGCATTGCCCTTGATTCTCAGGGTCGAAGCACCGCTGACGTCTATTTTCATATCGGGAGTATCGACGCCGGCAACGGTTGCGGTGGATGCGCCGGAGATATCGACCTCATTGATCTTTGGAAGCGATACCGTCACGCGAACCTTTTTGTGTCTGTGGGGTTTGTTTTTCCAGTAGCCCTTTTCATAACGTACGACGAGATTTCCGTCTTTAACCTCGGTGATGATTTTTGGAAGCATCTTTTCTTCTGCTTCAATGGTCACTTTGTACGCCTGGCCAGAAGTGATCTTCGCCGTCATCGCGCCGCCGATGTGGACACCTGTAAATCCGGTAACGTTTCGGACCTCGAGCTTCAGATCGTCCTCAAACGGCATGTCCGGTCCCGTTTTCTTATCTTCCCGCTGTTTATTCTCGCCATTTCTTACTTCTTTTTGATCCGCCGCGGCATCGGCGCAGGCGGTACTGGTTGAGATTCCTATTGCTGCAACAGTGATCACAAAGGATAGGATTAAAAGATTATTTAGATTTCGCATGTTAACTCTCCAGATATTTTCTTTAAGATTTTTCTGAACCTGTCGGGCATTTTAAAGAGAATTAGCCGCAGATTTCTGGCGTACTGCCTGATTCCGGTTCTTGTATATTTAACACCGCGGAGAGCGGATTTGTGACATTTTGCCTTTAGGATTTAGCGGAGTTGATCATACGGGCTTTGGTTGGTTTATGTGGGCGCGATGATAGAGGGTTTTTCGCGCCTTGCGCTCATGCGGGAAGGGATGCCCGCGCTCCGGCGCTCCGACGGCTTACTGCTTTTTTTCGGATTCGATTTTGTTTAACTGCTCGGTTGCTTTGATGAATTCTTCATTCGCCTCCTTGAGCTGGCGTTTTTCGTCAGCCTGTTTCTCAAGCTTCCAGCGCCTTAAGGTGTCGCGCCAGAAGACAACCAGGTAAGAGCCGCCGACAAATATGGCGCCGCCGATGACCGCAACCAATATTAAAAGTATTAATATTCTTCCCATTTCGTCTTGTTTTTATATGGAGATTATTGCGCCGAAAGGCGGATTCCCATTCGGCGCAGATCGTTATTGATGCTGACTCGCTCAGCCTATTTCAGCTGGATCGTTGGCCCTTTGTTGCCGCCAAAAACCAGGGTTCCTTCGTGTTTGGCCCAAGCCTGAGCTTCCTGGATGGCAAGCTTCTGTAGTTCAAGAGCGTACATCTTTGGGTTTTCAAAGGTTCGGGCTTCGATTTCGAGCCGCTGCCTTTTGGTCTCGGCTGCTTTTTTCAAGGCGCCCTCTTCCTCTTCCTTTTTCTTAGCTGCTACAACCCGGCTACCCGCTACTTCAATTCCATCGTCGATGAAGTCTGGTTTTCCGACCACCACCGACTCTATTTTTGCGTGCATTTGGGAAGTGAAAATAGCTTCAAGGTCTTTAAGGGCCTCTTTCTGGATACCCTGCTGGCTGATCAGAAGCTCATAGGCGTTAAACTCAGCAGTGTTTTTTCTGGTTATATCTTCGATCCGGCTTTTGATAACGGGGGTTCTTCGCTGCTTTCGCTCTTCCTCCGTCAGGCCAAACTTCTTGACATAAGCGATCACATTTTCTTTGGTGCCGGGGATCGAATAGGTGATCGAGATCGGGATCGTCAGACCGGCATTGTCCTTACTCGAAGCCGAGACACTAAATGTTTCGGTTTTTGCTCTTAGATTCACCTCGTAGTAATCATCGCGCCAATGCCATCCGTAAGCATCTTCGTATACGCCACCATCCGCGGGTGAGACGACATCAGTAGCTTCTCCATATATGGTTTTGACTTCGACCGTTCCTTCAGCTGGTTGACGCCAGTAGCAACCGCTAAGCAGTGTAATAATCCCAATCGTCAGAATTAATTGTTTGTTCATTTGTTCTCCTTATTATTATTGTTTCTATAATAACAGATACGAATAATCACACGTTTTCGTTCAGAAAATCGAAGCAGGGAGAATTGCAAATTTTCCCGCCGGACCCATTATAATTGCGGTAAACGTACAGCAGCAACCTCCGTCATGACGCTTCCCAGGCCCGGCCGGTTCAAAAAAATCTTTGATGCTAACAGGCCGTGTGGTATTATTTCGCTATTCGACAGGAAACAGAAGTTTCAGAAAGCTTTTATGAAGCTTTACTGGACATATATTTATGATCTGATCTTCTTGCGAGCGACCAAAGCGGGCTTTGATAGCCACAAGAAAACAGATTCATTCCCCCGGATGAAAGGTTTTCAAAGGGGGAGAAGTGAGGGTCGTTGTGTTCGTGTTTCTCCCAGATAGGTACACCAAAAAAAAAGAAAAAGAATTTGTCGAGCCGAACATTGATTCATTGGAATTGGTGGCGGCTCTTTTTGATGCCTGATCGGCAGTTGCAGGGGAATCTTGAATCGTCAGTGATCAATGCTCAACGGAGGTTTTGTAATGGCAAAAAAGAAGAAGAAAGACAAGAAGAAAAACAAGAAAGCAAATAAGAAAAAGGCAAAAGAATCACCGACGGAAAACAGAACGCTGAAGGTTCAGGATTACTGTTCGATGCCGATCGTGCCGGAAAGGGAAAGACGGGCCAATATGTCTCCGGGCCATCTCGAACTAATCGTGATGAATGAGAAGAAGTGGGTAAACGGAACCGTTCTCCATTACTATTTCTTTGATAAAGATGACGATGGTGAAACAGTATTCTTTACGGATGGATCGACTGAGTGGCGAACCTGGAAAACTTCAAAAGCGGAGAAAGATGTCGTCCGCGCGGCTTTCGAGGATTGGGCCGATCTTGGGATCGGAGTAAAGTTTGAGGAAGTAGATTCTCGTGATGAGGCAGAAGTCAGGATCGGTTTTCAAAGGGGCGACGGGGCCTGGTCTTATGTCGGGCGGGATATCATCGATCTTGGTTTGGGGCCAAATGAGCGGACTATGAATTTTGGCTGGGATCTTACGCGCAGCGATGAAGAAATTGATACGGCGATCCACGAGATCGGACATACGCTTGGGCTTCCGCACGAACATCAGAATCCATTTGCCGGTATCGTCTGGGATGAAGAAGCCGTCTATGCAGCCCTCGCCCAGCCGCCAAACAACTGGGGCAGGGATAAGACATTTCACAATATCATTCGCAAGATCGTTCCCGATTCTGTGCAAGGGTCGGATTGGGATCCCGATTCGGTGATGCATTACCCATTCGGACCCGGCATGATTCTTGAGCCGGCCGAATTTCGCGGCGGTATCACTCCTGCGGGAAGTCTTTCGGCCCGGGATGAAACGTGGATAAAATCATTTTATCCGCCACATAATGATGAAAATCTACCTGAGCTCAAACCGGCGCAATCGATTCCGCTCGGGCTGGCGCCGGGTCAGCAGAGCGATTTTGTGATCAAGCCGACCGCAACCAGAGATTACAGTATCGGAACATTCGGAACGTCAGATACGGTGATCGTTCTCTTTGAAGACGATGGCGGAGATCTGCGCTATGTCACGGGTGATGATGACAGCGGTGAAGACTGGAATTCGCTGCTTGAGGTGAAGCTTTTCACCGGCCGAAGATATGTCTTACGGGTAAGGCTCTATTATGCGGATCGCGCCGGCGAGACGGTGGTGATGATCTGGTAGGGAGTTGGCTGAGTTTGGTGAGTTGACTGAGTTTGGTGAGTTGGCTGAGTTTGTCGAGTTTTGAAATCAAATGCCGGAATTCCGCCAACAGGCTCGCTTAATGGTCAATGATCAATGGTCAATGGTCAATGTTCAATGTTCAATGAAAAACGGTGAACAAATATGAATCCAAGGACGCGTCGTTTGACGATAATTGCGCAGGATCCGGAGATAAAGAAAGATGGCAAGATTCTGCGTGCAAGGGTTGAGATTCCGGCTGAGGAGTTTGAGCCGGGGCCAAATGGGTATCGGGTGCAGTTGATCGATTATGATGTTTCGACAAACACGCTTTATATACCGACTCCCTATGATGAGCCGCTCGATGGCGTTTATCCGGATCCTTTCGAAGAGGAGGAAGATCCTGAGCTTTTGAGCAATCCGAATTTTCATTGCCAAAATGTCTATGCGATCGTGATGCGGACGCTGGCAAAATTTGAGTTTGCCCTCGGCCGAAGGGTCAACTGGAGTTTTGACGGGCATCAATTAAAGGTCGCCCCTCATGCTTTTGCCGATGCGAATGCCTTTTATTCGAGAGACGATCGTGCATTGCTCTTTGG
>JABDJV010000122.1 GCA_013003295.1 Pyrinomonadaceae bacterium
TTGAAGTATTCAGCAGGAACGCCGGTCCGACACCCCAACTCAAACCTCCCGTACCTTCTTTCGAAGGCGAGAATAAGAAAGTTTGTTCTATATCGCCGAGGCCGCCCACCCGATCATTGCCCTGAAACGGTACGTCGCGTTCCTGTATCATCGGAACCCTGGTCCGGGATATAAGATTTACGCTGTCTCCGAGCGGGATCGGAATCACCGGTTCGACGTTGATCTGCCAGATAGACTGACCGCTTGCCGTTATCTTATCGTTGTATTCCACCCGTATGGGCACTCTTATAAGCGGAGAAATCGGATTCGCAAGCTGTTTCGTCAGCTTTGCATCATCGTTCTCGAGGGATTGCGACTGCCGGGTCACAAAACCGCTTACCCGCGTACGCTTCTCAGTCTTGGCTGAGACACTGCGATTGCTCACGCGGTACTCGTTAACCGTTTGCGCCGTCTGAGAATTTCTATAAGACACCGGGTTTTGCGTCCGGCTATACTTTGAGGTGTTCCCGGAAGAGATCTTGACCGATGCTTTGGTTTTTTCAGGCGGCAACGGTTTTGCCACGATCGTTCCCGTTTTTGCGCTTGATTTTCTCGCCAACGCAGGCTTACGTTCTGATGCCAACGGGCTCATGTTTGCACCCGCATTTCGAGGAAGCGAGCAGCCAAAGGAACGTGTCGTACTTAAAGCGACACTGTTTCCAACGAGCGCATTATTCAGCGCATCTGTGAGATATTGACTTTTTGCACCGCGACCGGCGTAGTCATCGTCTATTGCCCCGCGGTAGATCAGAATATCCGCTTCGTTAAAAAGAAAAACTTCTGGTGTGAATCTGGCGTTGAGTCGCGCCGCAAGATCGCCTCGATCGTCTATTAGGGTTTTAAATCCGTAACTCTTTTCGGCGCCATTCGGGGGCGCTGAATAGATTCCAACAAACTGTATACCATTGGACTTATAGCCCCGGGCGATCGAATTGATCCTGCTCTTATATCGCGTTACGACCGGGCAGCGGGCCGAGAGGAAAACTACCGCTGTACCTTTCCGGCCTTTTAACCTCTCGTAACTTTGAAAGGTTCCATTGCTGTCCTTTAAATTAAATCCGTCAAGTCTGGAGCCTATCGAAATTGTGCCCACGCCAAAAGGCAAGATGGTGCCTACAAAAACGAAAAACGCCATGACCATAAAACTGGCTCTTCGAATCATGTTTCTCTCCTACAATATTAGATTGGCACTTTTGATAAGCCTATCATTTGCAAGAGGTAGAGGCAATATTTTTTTGCCGCATTTTCGGTTGTATTCTGGGCATGATTTCTGCCGTTTGTGGTGAAAAATAATTGAGAATCTAGTCCTTTCCGGCCGGGGATGACTTTTTTGGGGAATTCATCGCTGTTTCGAGCTGCAATTCGATCGTAACCCGGTCCGAAATGGTCCGGACGCCTGACGGAAGGGTTCCTCCGTAGGTAATATTGAATGCACTTCGGCTAATACTAGTTTCTCCCTGGATACCCATTTTGATTCTTCCTCTTTGGTCCTTGATCGGTCCGTAAATGCGGAACGGGATCGTCACTTGTCTTGTGACACCCTTCATGGTCAAGTCTCCGTACAAGCGATATTTATTTCGGCCGCGCTTTTTCACGCGGGTGCTCTTAAAGGTGATTTCCGGGTATTTTACTACCTCGAAAAAATCCTTGCTGCGAAGGTGATTATCTCGTCCGTTTACGCGGGTATCAACGCTTTTTACGTTTGCCTTAAATTCGACCGACGAGTTTTTAATCTTGAACGAATCAAAATTTATCGATCCTTCAAATTCCTTGAAGCTCCCCGGAACCTCCACCAATCCCATATGCTTTACGCGAAATCCCACGTAACTGTGCGGTTTATCAATCGAATAGACACCTTTTGTCTCCGATTTTGAGAGCTTTTTATCGGCCGCCGTGACGCGAAAACGCTCCTCCATAGATTTTGAGTTTGCGCTCGTATGAAAGCCAATTGAGGTAAAAGCGATCACAAAAAGTAGCGCGGATATGCCGGTGCCTAAAAAAAATTTGTTTTTACTGCTCATTTCTTCAAATTCCTTAGTTTCTCTCAGTCAGTTTCAAATATTGTAACAAATCTTCCTCTAGAAAAAACTTAAGAAAGTACACTTTTCGAAGCTTCCTGTTTTCTGGTCCCGGGTTGATCTGCAATCAATGGTTTTAATATTCTCTGATGCTTCGCAGGTCATTTTTAGATGCAGGTTTTATGCTTATCGCTGCACCGCCGCCATTTGCAAGGATAATTTTCAGATTTGTACTATCAACGACGACATATTTTTTTATCTGATACGCCATCGGATTTTTCTTCCAATCGGCGTCTTTTGCATCCATGTAAACGGTCGCAACATATTCCCGCCCGGGATCTAGAAAGGAGAGCGGGATATTTGCCACCCGCCGGTTTTCATCAGTTATAGCTCCCACAAACCACTCCTCGCTCCCCTTTGCTTTTCGAGCGATCGTTAAATAATCGCCGGGCTCGGCATCAAGAATTCTAGTGTCGTCCCAATCGACGGCTACATCCCTTATGAATTGAAATGCGTCCATCCGGCTTTCATAGTTTTCCGGGAGATCTGCCGCCATCTGCAGGGGCGAATAGATGGTTACATAAAGCGCGAGTTGTTTCGCCAGCGTTGTGTGAACCTGATTGCTGCTATCGGGATTATACCGGCTCATTTTTATCTCAAAAATCCCGGGAGTGTAGTCCATCGGGCCGCCGATCAAACGCGTAAACGGAAGGATCGTCTCGTGTTCCGGCGGATTTCCAGAGCTCCAGGCATTGAATTCGTTTCCGCGCGCTGCTTCCGATGTTAGCCAATTCGGGTAGGTTCGGTGAAGTCCGGTCGGGCGCGAGGATTCATGTGAATCGATCATGATCTCGTGTTTGATCGCCTCAGATGCCACGTGTATGTAGTGTTCATTCATCACTTGTCCATCGTGATATTCGCCGCGCGGGATGATCCGGCCTACATAACCTGTTTTTACGGTGTCATAGCCGTGTTTATTCATAAACCGAAACGCTTCCGGCAAACGTCGCTCGTAGTTAGAAGCAGAGGCGGAAGTTTCGTGGTGCATGATCAGTTTAACGCCCTTCGACGCGGCATATTTGTTCAGCATCCCGACATCAAAATCGGGATACGGCGTAATAAAATCAAAAACATTTTCTTTCCAATTTCCAAACCAATCTTCCCATCCGACGTTCCAGCCTTCGACTAAAACCCCGTCAATATCGTTTTTCGCGGCAAAATCAATATAGCGTTTTACATTCTTATTGTTTGCACCGTGCCGGCCGTTTGGCTTCAGCTTCGAAAAGTCGGTTTTATCGATCTTGACATTGCTGACATCCGCGTAGTTCCAGCTCGATTTATTTATATGCAGTTCCCACCAAATCCCGATCATTTTCTGCGGTTTGATCCAGGACGGGTTTTTTACTTTGGAGGGTTCATTCAGGTTCAGGATCATCTTCGAATCGAGGATATCCGCTGCCGCGTCGCTGACAAGTATGGTTCGCCAGGGTGTTTTTGCGGGCGTTTGCAAAAAGGCCTTGGTGCCGACTGCATTCGGCGCAAGATGGGTTGAAAGCCCGTAGGTTTTCCGGTCAACCAACATATACATCACCGGGTAATTCTGAAGTGCGGCCTCGTGGATATTGATGTAGAGCCCGTCGCCAGATTTCATCATCAGGGGCGTCTGAACGGCGTTATCTGCGAACAAGACGCGGGTCGATATTTCGCCGACATTTTTTCCTTTAAATGCGTTGACCTGACTCAGCTTTGACGTGTTGTAAGCGTATTCGTTCGTGTCGTAGTCGCCGGGGATCCAGAAAGCCTTATGGTCGCCGTTTAAATTGAATTCAGTTGATTCTTTTGTGACCTGGAAATATTTGAGCTGTTCCTGGTTTGGAAATTCATAGCGGAAACCTAGTCCGTCGTTGAACAGGCGAAACCGAACCACGAGGGTCCTTTTGATCTTGCCGACAAATCTGGAATTATCGGCGCTGACAAAAAGCTTTTCATTCTTATCATCCTCGCTTTCGGGTTCGCCGACCGCAGTTTGCTCAAGCGTCACCGCCATTTCACGATAGTGATTTCGGATCGTTTTGACTTCGCCCCATACCGGATTCCATGTTTTATCGTTTTCTGATCTTGCTACTTCAGTGATCCTGAAATCCCTTTCGAGGCGGGGCTGTCCTTTTATCCGAAATCCCAATTTGCTGTTTTTGATAACTGGATCGCCATTGAACGAAAGGTTATAAATCGGCTCACGCTCACTATTAAGCTTAAAATTCAATGCCAATTTGCCGTCAGGCGACATCAAGCGTTGAGCAACGCCCGAAAAACAAAAAGCCAAAGTGAAAAGTGCAAGCCAAACTAGCCTCATAAATGTTCCCATAGAACGGTTATCGAACAGGAAAAATACCCCAAATACTATTCGATAAATCAAATAGTAGTTTGCGAATGTTTAACCGAAAAAGTTAGAATTTTTAAATCGTACAGGGAGTTTATCCTAGCAGATTTGATGAATAAGCGTCTATTAAAATGTTTGATCGTGTTGGTTTGGGTGGTTCTGGGATTTGCCTTATTTGCTGAGACCATTGTCAGCAGCAAAAAAGTCTCGCGCGAGGATTATCACGAGTGGATATCCGAGACGTATGATTTTCGTTTCGGGGAAGACAAGCCGTTTTCACCAAGTAATGCAGACACGTTTGACGGAAAATTTATTGCCGGCAAAGACTTCATATCTTCGGCAAGATGCGCCTCGTGCCATACCGATGTTCATCCTCAGTGGGAGCAGTCGGCGCATGCAAAGTCTTTTGTCGAACCATTTTATGAGAAAAATGTTAATGACCTAAAGGATCAGAAGAATATTGCCTTTACCAGGCACTGCGAATCCTGTCACAACCCCGCAGCGCTCTTTAGCGGGGCCCTGACCGATAAACCGAAATTTGCCGAGCGGCCTTTTGATCAGGAAGGCGTATCCTGCATAGTTTGCCACTCGATCGAATCAGTTTCGGGACGAGGTATCGGCGGCTACACGATGGGGCAGCCGGCGCTGCTCGAAAAGGAGGACGGAACAAAGATCGTTGATGCAAGCGACGATGAGATCACCAGCGATATTGATTCCCACAAACGGGCGATGATGCGTGATCTGCTAAAGAAACCAGAATTCTGCGCCTCCTGTCATAAATCTCAGGTTCCGAAAGAGCTTAACGATTACAAGTTTTTGCGGGCATTTATGGTCGGTGATGAATATCAGCAATCCTCGTTTTCGAAAGAGGTCCCACACCCGTTCTACAACCGTGAAAAAGAAACCTGTAATTCCTGCCATATGGAAAAGGTTCCAACCAAGAATTACGATGTATCAGCGAAAGACGATCTGATCGTATCTCATCGGTTTGCCGCCGCAAATACCGCCATTCCAATGGTTTACGGGTTCAAAGAACAGTTTGACGAGGTGGTAAAATTTCTCAAAGACGACAAGATCGGGATCGATATCTTTGCATTGAGCAAGCAGACCGGAACGCGCGGAAACAGGAAACTGATCGCGCCAATAAACCGCCGCGATTTTGAGATCAAAAAAGGGGATGTTTTAACGGCCGATGTCGTTATTACCAATAAGAATATCGGGCATTCGTTTCCACCCGAGCTAAGGGATTTTTATGAGGCTTTTGTCGAATTCGAAGTTTTGGACAAGGACGATAAAACCCTCTACAAGTCGGGTTATATAAAGCAGGATGGCTCGCTCGATAACAAGGCCCACAATTATCTGACTTATCTGGTAAAAGGTGACGGGGAATTTAATGATGTTCACCATATTTGGAGAACCCGAGTTGTCGCCTATAACAACAAGATCGACTCGGGTAAGTCGGACCTCTCACGGTATAAATTTGTCGTCCCGATCGATTACGAAGGTCAAATTAAATTAACTGCGAAGGTAAAGTATCGCCGGTTTACAAGGGTTTACAGCAATTATGTCCTGGGCAGGTCGGTCGACCTTCCGATCGTCACAATGGCAGAAACCGAAGAAAGCTTTATTGTTGGCGGCAAAACACGAAAGCAGGCCCCAAATTCGAAGGCAATGCCCGATTGGTGGCGTTGGAACAATTACGGCATAGCGCTTCTCGAACATAAGCAGTTTCCGCAGGCGGCTGACGCATTTGACGAGGTGATCTCATATAAAAACGAATACCGGCCCATTGCTTATACCAATAAAGCGCTTGCGTTTATGCGGCTGGGAGGCTGGAAGGATGCCGACGGGTTGATCGAGAAAACCCTAAAGCTCGATGCAGAAAATTACCGCGCGATCTTTCAAAAAGGAAAGGTACTGCGCGTGCTCAGCAGGCTCGATGAGGCCGAGAAACGCTTTAAAAAGGTGCTGAAAAAATATCCGAACGATCGGTTGACGCTCCAGCAGCTCGGCGAGCTCTCGAAAATAAAAAGCGAAAGGGTCGGGCGTGAGAATAGGGATGCAGAATTGCAGGTTGCCCGCGGTTATTATGAAAAGGTTCTGGAAATTGACCCTGAAGATCTTTCGGCAAACTATAATTTGATGCTGATCTATCAAAAACTCAAGATGACCAAGGAGGCAAGAGCCAAAGCGGCGCTTTTCCGCGACCTCAAAAGCGATCCCCGAACAGCACCGATCGCAAATGAATTCCTACAGAAAAACTGGCCCGTAGGTAACGAGAGCGTACCCTATCACACCCACGATCTTCTGCCTTTCCACGAGGCATGGGAAAAACAAAACTACCCCGCGATCAGTGAGATTGATTGGACGAAGCGGCTTGATTTTAATAGTGTTTCGGATTAGGGGGTTTTCCGAATTTTAATCGAACACAATTCGCAGAATATGCGTCCAAGCAATTGCTCAGTTCAATTCAGCGCACCCAAGGTTTTATAGAAACAGCAAGCAGAAATATGAAGAAGTACCTACTTTTAATTGCATTTTTTACGATTCTTCCGGAAATAGGATTTGCCCAAAACGATACGATGGGCGGGGTTTCGACCGGCGAAGCCAAGGTCTACACTTCGCGAAGAACCACCGGGATCATTGATAAGAGTGCACCAAAGGTGTTCGAAGACGTCACCAGCCAGACCGCGCTAAATTCGTTTAAGTGTGTTTCCGGCGGAAAGGATAAAGCATTTATCGTTGAAGCAACGGCCTGCACGGTCGCCGTATTTGACTTTGATAACGACGGCAAACCGGACATATACCTCGTTAACGGTTCGACTATCGACGCCGCAAGCGGGAAGGCAAAGCCGCCAAAGTCGGCACTGTACCGCAACCTCGGAAACTGGAAGTTTGAAGATGTCACCGAGAAAGCGGGGGTTCAAAACGAACGCTGGGGAATGGGCGTGAGCATTGCGGATTACAATAATGATGGTTATGCGGACATATTTGTCGGAAATTATGGTATTCCAAGACTCTATAAGAACAACGGCGACGGGACATTTACCGATGTCGCCGAGAGCGTTGGTTTAGCCATTAATGGTTGGCATACGGGGGCAACTTTTGGTGACTACGACAAAGACGGAAGACTCGACCTTTTCATTCCTTCATACCTGGAATTCGATCTAAATGCGCTGCCTCCGAGTCCGCTTGACGCAGGAAAAGGAGGCCGAACCGGGAACAACTTTTGCC
>JABDJV010000109.1 GCA_013003295.1 Pyrinomonadaceae bacterium
CCCATACACCCATTGGTTGAAAAACCAGTCCATTCTGCCGTTTTGATAAAGATCCATTTGCGGCGTAATGTGTTTTTCGACCGCACGTTTGAAATCTTCGGTTGAGACATCCTGGTTGTAATGAGTCTTTATAAAATCGGTCATCATCGCCCGAAATCTTTTGTCTTTGTCCAGTCCCCGCGCTTTTGGGTCGATCATCATCATTCGAAGCATGTGGAGGACAAATGCGCCTTTCGGATACATCACCCTTCGTCCACCCGGCGCTTTTGTTGAAGACAAACGGTTGCCTTGGGTGATCGGTCCGACCTTATAGGCGGGCACCTGCTTAGTTCCGCGATTTCCCTGAACTATCTGCAGCCGCTGATCATCCCAATACTTGATAAAGCGCTCAGGGTCTTTGCGGTGGATATGCTGGATATACACACCCGCCGAAAACTCGGAGAAGCCTTCGCTCATCCATTGATCCCGATAGCTTGTCCATCCAACCGCATGTCCCCACCATTGATGGGCTACTTCGTGCGGTCCAACTTCCGACCAAAAATCGTTATTTGCTCCGCCGGCGCTGCCTAGAAACTCGCGTCGGTGGGTTCGATCAAAAAACGCGGTGTAAGGCATGTAAACGAGTGTGGCCCAGGCCTGACCAAAGCCAAAGAACGGCTGCTCGGTCATCGCAATTCTCTTGTGCGGAAGCTTTCCAAAATACTTGTCGTAGATACGAACTGAATTTAACGCATCATCCAAAACCGTTTTTGCGCGGGCGGAAGTGTTTAGCGAGCCAACGTTATACGTGGTCGCCGATAGACCATACCGTGCCCGCCTTGCTTCATAGTTTTCGATCCTTGCGATCCAGTTCTTTACGTTACCCGGCAACTCTTTACTGTTATAAACCGAGAGTTCGTAGCCGGTAACCTTGTCTTTTAGTATCTCTTTCTTGAAATCGCCCAAATTAAAACCGGCTGTTGCCATTTCGACACCCTTGGTCGACCAATGATCATAGGCATTGCCGTCTTCGCCAATTGATGTTTCGACCAATTCTCCTACGCCGACAAGCGTCAGCTGTTTTGGATAGCGAAACTTTATATCGAACGACGCCCGGTCAAGAAATTTTGACCCGATTCCATTTGGATACCAGTTTGCCCTTGATCGCAGGAAGAACACATTCGTTCCCGCATCGACCAGCGATTCGACCCCGTCATACTCGACGATCAGCTTGAATGGCTGACCAATGGGATAAGCTTTTGGCAGAATTACCGCAAAAGAACTGTCTTTATTTTTATCTTCCTGAATAAAACTCACGTCTTCGCCATTTTCATCAAGTACGCGCTTTACCCTCATGTGACGGAAAAGGTTGAATGGCAAAACTCTCTGACCCTTCGTTCGCAATTTCATTGTGATCTCATCACTTGCGATCATTCGCAAACCTCGAAGAGTAACGTCAATATTGTGATGTGTTATATCGTAAACAGATCGGTCAGCATTGCTGTTTCCCGTCCCTTTCTTGTATTCCTCAGCCAAATGAAATCCAAGCCAAAGCCCGTAATTGTTGCGATCATAGTTGGTTAAGCTGACCTGCTCCGGCGCCACTTGCCCGGCGCCCAACGGGTCAAGCTTGAAAAGCAGATTGCTATATTTTTTCCCATCGATAAAGCCCCAAAAGAAACCCGCTCGGTCCGGTGCATAGGTATCCATCAGGATTCTTGTCGACATGTTGTAACGAAACCGGGGAGTTTTCAGCAAAGATTCTTTCCCGCGATACGCGTCCCGGGCCTTCCCTGCCTGAGGTCCGTTGGTGGACATTTCCACCTGAGCGGAATTCTTTACTTCTTCAAACGTTTTATCGGTAAAGAACATTACGATCTGAGAAAACCTTTCTTTTAGTTCTCTTGAGGAAGTGAAATACTCCAGCGAATCCTTTTCAGATTTAACCGGAGGAACGATCGACAGCTCGCCATCACCGATGAATACTGCTCCATTTCTTTTGCCTTCCGATTCCTTCAGGAAATATATCTCGCCGGAGCGGAAGGTGAAAATCGCCGCATCTTTTTTTACTACAAGATTATTCACCCGGGCATAAGGACCGCTAAATGCATTGGAATCATCAGATAAGTTGCGTAATTCTTTGTAGATCGGGTCAGCATTTGCACTCTTAGCGGTTACATCGACCTCACCTAAAACATTTTCCTTTTTCTTCTTTTCGTCCTGAGCAATGCCAAATGAGGCCAATAAAAGGGTTATCACAAGCAGGGTTAAAAAATTTCTCAGTCGCATTTAGTTTATGTCCTTCAAAGTCTTATTAGATTTCTACTCGATAAATCTGCCAGATCTCCTCCGATCTGCTCAAATTATTCAATGGGTTTGTAAATTATTTTGCTTAATGATCTTAAAGTCAAGAATCTAGCACTAAAAGTTGCGTTGTTGACGGCTTTTGTGAGATGTTAAGTGCTTGGTTTTTAGTTGCAAGGAAGTTTAGTAAGGAATGGCAGCCGAAAGTAAAATAAAAACGAAATTGCTCAAGAAAATGGGCAAGGCGATTCACGACTTTTCAATGATCGAAGAAGGCGACCGGATAATGGTGTGCCTTTCCGGCGGCAAGGATAGCTATACAATGCTCGACCTCTTGCTTGATGTGCAAAAGCGCTCGCCGATCAGCTTTGAGCTTTTTGCGGTGAATTTGGATCAAAAACAACCCGGCTTTCCCGAAGAGGTATTGCCGAATTATTTAGAAGAGCTCGGAGTCAGGTATCGAATTCTTGAAGAAGATACGTATTCGGTCGTAAAAGAGAAGGTTCCTGAAGGAAAGACCTTTTGTTCGCTTTGTTCGAGGCTAAGGCGCGGCATTTTGTACACGGCCGCGATCCGGGAGAAATGTACGAAGATCGCGCTGGGTCATCATGCCGACGATGTTATCAATACATTTCTTCTCAATCTTTTTTTCGTCGGTCAATTAAAGGCGATGCCGCCGATCCTTCGTTCGGACAATGGGAAAAACACCGTCATTCGCCCACTCGCCTATTGCCAGGAATCCGAGATACAGACCTATTCTGATGAGAGAGACTTTCCTATCATACCTTGTAATTTATGCGGATCTCAGCCTAATCTGAAGCGTGCGCGGGTCAAGAGACTGGTTACTGATCTCGCGAAAGAAGTCCCGCACATCCGAAGCTCAATGATCACAGCTTTGTCAAACGTCACCGGCTCGCATCTTTTGGATACGGATCTCTACGATTTTGAAAATTTCCTACCGGTCGTTAAAGCAATTCCGCCGGGTCATGGAAGTGTCGAACGGGAACTTGATGAGGTTTTCGACCACTCAGAAGCAAATCTCGAAAATCAAAACTTAGTTACAATAGGGTAAAAAAAGGGCAGGTAATGATTACCTGCCCTTCTTAATTCATAAACCCAGCGGATTTGGATCATCCGAAATTGGCGGCGTGCTGGTTGGCGGAGTCGTCGGCACCTTGGGCGCCGGCGGTGCGTTTTTCAACGATTCGTCCGCTTTGTTGAGAATCTTCGCCGCAAACTCTTTTCCGCCAAAACCAAACGCAATAGCTGCCGCCACGGCAACCGCTCCAAGTAGTAATGTAAATGCGCGGCTGACGATCTCGTCTGCAACGCCCATACGATTTAGAGCCATCGCTCCGACAAAAAACAGAATTGCCACTCTCGCCGTAGTTGCCAGCAGATTTGCGTTTGCAACTCCGCTTTCACGAATCAGTCCGACGACAATATTCGCCACGTACATACCGATCGCAAGGATTATGATCCCGGCAACGATTCGGCCGCCCAATACTGCAACCGTTTGCACAGTGTTTGCCAGGAGCTCAAATTTCAATATATTTGCCGCTTCGATGACTGCGTAAAACATGATCGCCAGAAAGGCAAGATGACCGACAAATGACGATGCCGAGCGGTCTCCCTCCGTCGGAAGGTTGGACAAGCCAATTGCATTCGGAATCTTGTTGAATCCCAATCCGACCAAAACGTCCCGAACAAGGCCGCGCACAACTTTACCGATCAAAAATGCAAGTATCAAAAGGATGACCGCACCAAATATATTTGGGATCGATCCAAGGATCGGATTAACAACACCTTCGATCGGGCGCGAGATCGCATCGATCCTAAGCGTGCTCAATGCCGCGCTCAAAACGGCGAGCAATATCAAGGCGTAAATGATCGTGCCGATCAATCCGGCTAGTCCGCCCGATGTGAAATCCGCTTTCACGCTGTTTTTCTCGGCAAATTTATTCAAGCCGATGTTGGTAAGGAATGTCGTCACAAGTTGGCGAACGATATTTGCGATCAGCATTCCAAGAATGAATATCAGGGCGGCTCCAAGAACATTCGGAAGGTAACCAAGCACGCTCGAAAGCATCGTTTGAATCGGAGCAAGAATTCCCACGAGCCCCAAAACCCCCAGAATAGCGGGCACAAAGCACAGAAAAACGATCCAATAGACTACATCGGAAAGAGTTTTAACAACCTGCGATCCCGAATCCGTTCCAACCGCGTTTAATTTCTCGTCGACATTGAGTGCCCGAAGGCCCCGCTTGGCGATCGCACGTATAACCGTGGCGACGAGCCACGCCACAATCAATAGAAGGATCGCGCCTAAGATCTTAGGAGCGTAATTGAAAACGGTTTGAAGTGTTTCGTCTAAGGCAGCGATTCCCGTGAGACTTCGCACCGTCTCCTCGGTTGGCGCCGCCGCTTCTTGTAGGAAAGCAAAAAATAAGCTCATCGTATTCTCCTCGTTTTTTTGAATAACCTGAATTTGTAAAAATAAAAATCACAGAATTACACCGTAAACTCAACGGCGTGAATTCGGCAAATAAAGAAAAATGCAGTAAAAAAAGGGGCTTACGCTGTCGGAGTGCCGTAAGTCTAACAAAAATGCGGAGTAAAAACTAGGAAGCTCTAGCTTCGGGCGTTAAGCGAAAAAAGGGCAAACGAATCCGCTAGCGATTCCTTTGCCCGATGCTGCCTGAGCCGGAGTCTTATCTTGAGACGAAGGTTTTACCCGGTATTTTTACATTGTGCTTTACTTCCTTGATATGGGTGATGATCGTGCCCATTCCCGCGGAGGTAGCCGAGAGCTTGAACGGAATCATCAATCCGTCTACTCGCTTGTAGTCTGAGTAAGTCTCGGAAAGGGGTATGCGCTGTGATGACGTACTGGACAGCACAATTGAGTTTCTTTTAACCGGCAAATAGGTCTTTGCTGAAATATATACGGTAAATTTACTGGCATTTTTGGGCTGAAAGGAGACGACGTAAGCTTTTTCACCATTGACCTTTTCGGTCTTTATTATCTTGATGCTCTTATAAAAAGTCTTTGATTCTAAGAACGGGTGGAAACGATGAGAGACCTTTATATCTTCGAGACGTTTGCCCGTGAATTTCTCATCTCTTGAAAAACTGTATTTTTCACCGCCTTTGGTGCCATCGAAATATTCGTCGATCCGGCCGATCTTCTTTCCGAGTGCAGTAATGGTGGTTTTTGATGCAGCTTTATTCGGGGTTTGCGCATACGATTTTCCGTAGCCCTTTACGCCTTGATGAACTGCGTCTATTTCAAATGTAACGGCACGGGAATTTATCTTCCTCATATTCTCTTCTCCGCCAAGGGCGTTGATCGTCTTGGCCATCAGATCATCGACCGACATCGCAATTTCGGGTGCAGACTTTTTCTTTCCGATATAGGTAAACTCAAACTCCCCTTCCGGCTGGACCATCGTAAATCCGGCAACCTTGCCATTCGAATCGTGTTTAACTTTTACATAGTAAACGGGCGGAAGTTTTGGGGAACCAAAATTCCCGTCATCTCTTTTTTCAAGGGGATATGGCGGCTGCTCGCCAACTACCAGAGAAGGTTTCCCTTCAACATCTTTGATCTCGATGGTGTTTCCTTTTTGAGCTTTCGCTTCATAGATTCCGATCAGCTCCGAAGCCGACCTGTCGACCGCTGACTTTTTGACGGGTTTTGTGCCCTCTTTTGGAAGGTTAAAATTTCCCTGGGGCTGTTCGAGAAAGGCCTCGGTGTCCTTGAATGTAATAAAAAATCCGGCCGGCGCATTCGATAACCGGTATCTTCGGTCCTTCACCTTTTCCAGTATATAGGTCGGTTGGCCGGGCACCTTTGCGACGAGTTTTCCGTCTTCGACCGCCACCTCTATATCAAATCCGGCCTGCAGAAATTTATATTTCCCTACTTCTTTTGCCCCGTCCGGCAGCTTCTTTGAAGAAACATCTTCCAGCAAACCGCTCCAGACAATTTGCATTAATTCATTTCCCAGAGAAGACGCCGAAACATTCGTGAGCATGACAAACCCGATATTTTCTTCCGGGAGCATCGCAACCATTGAATTGAAACCATCGATATTTCCGCCGTGCTGAACAACTTTTTTGCCCTTCCAGTCTTGTACAAACCAGCCTAATCCGTAACTGACTTTTCCGTTTGGAGTTATTTTCATGTGGGGTGTCAGCCACTGCTTAAATCCTTTTTCAGAAACCAGCCGTTTTCCATCCAATTCACCGCAGGCTAATATAAATTTTAGCCATTTCGCCATATCATTGGCCGATGAGTTTATCGAACCCGCCGGTGCTACCTGAACAATATCGCGGGTTGGTAGTTTGCGTGTTTTCCTGGTATCAAAATTAAAATCGTAGCCAAACGAAAAATCTTTCGATTTTTGCATTTCCTTGACGGTCATTGTGCTGTTGTTCATTCCCAGGGACGAAAAGATCTTCTCCGGAACAAATCTTTTCCAGGGTTTTCCGTATATCTCCGACACGATTTCGCCAGCGGCAGTAAACATTATGTTTTGATAGAAGAATTTCTCACGCAAGCCTGCCATCGGTTTTGCGTTTCCGGCCACTTTTATTAGTTCCACACGATTCAGCTTGCCGGTGATAAATGCAAGATCGGTGCGATTCAGACCAGACGAATGCGTCAGCAGGTCTATTAGCTGTATGTTTTTATCAGTCTCGGGGTTATTTATCCTGAAATAGGGCAGGTATTTTTTTGGCGAATCTTTTAGCGAGAGTTTTCCTTCATCCTGAAGCATCAAAACGGATAGTCCCGTAAAAGCCTTGGTCGCCGAGCCGATCGCGAGCTGCGTATCTGCAGTGATCGGTATCTTCTTTTCAAAGTCCTTGTAGCCGAGCCCTTTGGAATAGATCACTTTGCCGTCTTTAACAATAGCCAGCGAAACTCCGGGTATCTCCAATTCCTTTTGACGTTTTACAACTTTCGCCTCGATTTGCGAAAGCCGGGATTCGAGATCGCCTTTAGAGACGCTGTAACTGGCGGGTGCCTGTGAATATCCGATCTCGGGTAAGGCGATCGTAAAGATCGAGATGGTTAAAACGAAAGATAGAATAGTTGCAATAGGTTTCTTGTGTTTCATATTTTAACGGTAGTAAAACGCGAAAAATGTACTTGATCCAAGTACGCGGATTAAGAAATCGAAGTTTCAATAAACGAGTTTTCCGCTTGTGGAAATCTTTTGAGCCGATACGACAATTACGTTTTTTGGTTTTGAATGCAAACCTTCTGCGGCGCCATGAAAGAAGGCCGAAATGATTGATACCTAAGTAGCAATTTCCTCCAATTCCCTAACGATCCGGGGCAAATGATGCAGCAAGTAATCGATTTCCTCATCGGTATTATATCTTCCCAGTGAAAATCTAATCGAGCCCATTGCCTTTGAGTATGGGACGTTCATGGCTTGGAGCACCGGCGAAGCGGTGTGGGTTTCCTCGTTACAGGCGGAGCCGGTTGAAACGCAAATATCAAGATCATTGAGCCTTGCCAGGATCGCTTCGCCGTTTAATTCCTCAAACGATATGTTTGAAGTATTGGGTAAGCGAAAATCTTTATTACCGTTTAACGAAGAACCCGGGATCGTCGCTAGTATTTCAGATTCTAGTTTATCCCTGAGACTGCGAACGTTTTCCATCGGCGCGAGGTCGCTGACGATCTCGGCGGCTTTACCCAGGCCGACGATCTGATGGGTGGCCTCGGTTCCCGCGCGCCTGTTGCTCTCCTGTCCGCCTCCAATTGAGTTTGAGGCGATCTCAACACCTTCGCGGACGTATAATGCGCCGATTCCTTTTGGCGCATGAAATTTGTGACCGGATATGGAAAACAAATCGATTTGCGTATTTTTTAATTCAACCGGAACTTTTCCGACCGCATTGACGCCATCAACATGGAATATCGCATTTGAATTTTCTTTGACAATTTCGGCGATCTCTTCAACCGGGAATAAAACGCCGGTTTCATTATTAGCCAGCATTATAGACACGATCGCCGTGTCATCACGGATGAAGTTTCTGACTTCATCAAGGTCAAGAGTTCCGTCTTTATTGACCTCAAGATAGGTGATCTCAAATCCATTGAGCGAAAGTTTTTCACAGACTTTTCTGACCGCTTCGTGTTCGACCCTGGTTGTAATAATGTGATTCTTCGCCCGGCTTGCTTCAAGGGAGCCAAATATAGCCCAATTATCACTTTCGGTACCGCCCGAAGTGAAAACGATCCCGGATTTATCGGCGGCGCCGAGCAGGTTGGCAACCTTTTTCCGGGCTTTTTCGATCGCCTCTTTGGAATTTCTCGAGAACGAATAGGCGGAAGAAGGGTTGCCGTAGTTGTCGGTTAGAAACGGTTTCATCGATTCGTAAACTTCCGGCGCAATTTTTGTGGTAGCATTGTTGTCGAAATAGATCATATATTCAAAAAAAGCTGTGAATGAGTGAATTAGCAATTTACCATTTAACGTTTAGCATTTACAATTATTTAAATAGTGAACGCAATCTTAAAAATCACGGAAGCCAACGGCTCAACACGCGAAATACCGTTGGATCAAAATCGGGTCTATCTGATCGGAAGGGCAAAGGACAATGATGTCGTCCTCAATGATCGGAGGGCTTCGCGAAAGCATGCCCATATTCGGGTGGAAAACGAGAAGTTTGTATTGGTTGATGGTTATGAGCTGGATGGCGAAATAAAGAGGAGCGTAAACAAGGTTTACGTAAACGACGAGCCGCACCTTGAAAAGGAATTGGCCGCCGGAGACGAGATCACAATAGGCACCAGCACGATGATATTCGTTCAGGCTGCTGCGCGTGTTGATGAGGTTCCGGCGTCACTGGATCCGCAGCCCCCCGCAGCCCCGCCTCCGCCGCCATCCGTCGAACCGCAAATTCCTGTTCCGTCCGGGGCCACGGGTGTTGATCTTGCTGTAACTGAAGTGGAAAAATCGGTTAGCTACGATGATAAACCTCTTGGTAACACCCAATTTTTCATTTCCGGAAACGAAATAATTGAAAAAAGTGCGAAAACATCTGCTGCCAAGGAGTTTATACCTTCCGATCAGATAACCGACGCGGTAACACCGGAAGAGCTCAAAGAGCTCAGGCGAAAAGCGCAGATCCTCGACATGCTCTATGAAATGAGCAAAACACTCGGCACCGTTTTTGATTTGAAGGAGATATTCGAAAAGGCGACCGATCTTGTCTTTCGAGTGACTCCGTCGGAACGGGTGGTTGCGCTGCTGGCCGACGAAACGGTCGATGGAAAGATCCTTGACTACAGCCTTTATCCGATCGCAGCGAAGGCGAGAGATAGTAGTTCGGAAGATCTGGCTGAGAATTCGACTATCAGCCGCACAATCACCCAAAAGGTAATGCGCGATAAGGTCGCCCTGCTTTCGCAAGACGCCAAAACGGACAAGCAGTTTTTGGGAGCCGAATCGATCGTTGCGCAAGGCGTCCGCTCAACGATTTGCGCGCCGTTGATCACCGAATCAAACGTCCATGGCGTCGTTTATGCTGATCGGCTAGATCCGTTTTCGGCGTTTTCGCAGGAAGATCTGGAATTGATTAGCGCGGTTGCCGCACAAACTGCGGTCGCCGTGGAAACGATAAAAGCGCACAAACGCCTTGCCCGGGAAGAGGTCGCAAGGGCAAACTACAGCCGATTTATGCCCGAGTATGTGGTGAAAGAGCTGCTAGATAAGCCAGATTCGTTCAAACTTGGCGGCGTAAATCAAACAGTCACACTCCTATTTGCAGATATAAGAGGGTTTACATCATTTTCCGAGGAAGAGAATCCGGAGAAGATCGTCGGACTGCTAAATCGATATTTTACTGCGATGACGGAGATCATTTTTGAAAATGGGGGAACCCTTGATAAGTACCTTGGCGATGGATTGATGGCAATCTTTGGTGCGCCTACAGCGTCGGCAAAAGATGCAGATAATGCAGTTACGACTGCGGTCGCGATGCAAAAACGTTTGGTAGACCTAAATAAGGAGCTAAAAATTGACGGATTTCCTGAAATTTCGATTGGAATCGGACTGCATACAGGGGTAGCCACAATTGGCTATATAGGCTCCGAACAGCGCTCTGAGTACACGGCAATAGGTGACACCGTCAACTTGGCATCAAGACTGGAATCAAGCGCGAAAGGAGGCCAGATCCTGATTAGCGAAGCAACGGGGAAGGCTTGCACCGAAACCTTTCAGATTAGAAAGTGCGAACCCTTGCGAGTCAAAAATCGCGTACAGCCCGTTTCACTATTTGAGGTAAAATGGAAATAGGGTAATATAATCTGAAGCAAAACTTCCGCCGATTGTATATCCCCATGATGTAGACAAAGTTTTCAGATGTCGCTGTTGCAACGAATCACTTCTATGATGGGATTTTCATCATTAAAAAAATACGTAACCAATTCTTTGGCGATCGATATGGGTACGGCCCATACGATCATCGCGGTACGTGGTCGTGATGTCGTGTTTGATGAACCATCTCTGGTAGCGGTGAACGAATTAACGGACGAGATCGTTGCTTACGGACAGGAAGCCTTTGATATGTGGGGACGTGAAGCACGGGATATCGTCGTAAAGGCCCCTTTGAGCGGCGGTGTTGTTGCAGACTTTGAATTCACCAAGAAAATGCTCGCTCATTTTGTCAAAATGGCGAAAACGGGAGGCTCCCAGGTTTCCCGCCAGGCGGTCATGAGCATGACTTCAGATGTAACCCACGTCGAACAAAGGGCATTGCTGAACGCAGCCGAAGAAGCGCACATTGGTAAAGTCTACATGATGGAGGAAGGCTTGGCAGCTGCTTTTGGAGCTGATGTTGGAACCAGCGACAGGCGGGCGTCGGCGGTTGTCGATATCGGCGCGGGAACGACGAACATCGCTGTGGTTGCCAAAGGAACTATCGCCCATTCACGTTCGGAGAGAATTGGAAGCGACGAAATAAATGCTGCGCTGATCACCCACCTCAGGAGGCACAGAGGATTACAGATAGGAGCGGAAACTGCGGAAATTTTGAAGCGAAGTTTTATTACCGCGACCGCGCCGGAAGATCCGAATAAGGAAATGCTGGTTCGCGGGCGTGACGTTCAAACCGGGAGCCCGCATGCTGTCAAGATTACGGCCGGAGAGATTTATCCGATCTCAGAGGGTATAGTCAAGAGAGTCGCCAGCGTAATAAAAGATACGTTAACGGAGCTTCGCCCCGAAGTAGCCGCAGACATCTACGACCGGGGTATTATTCTCACGGGCGGCGGTGCACTGCTTGTCGGAATCGACCAATATCTGCGTGAATTTATTAACCTGTCGGTAATCGTTCCTGACGAGCCCCGTTACGCCACCGTGCGCGGACTCGTGAAAATGTTTGAGGAGCCGGAGCTTTTAGAGAAAGTTTCGCGCAACGAACTCCATATTCTCCAAAATGCCGAGATTCCCTTTGAGGCCTAGATTGGAGCATTTCCCCCAATAAGTTACTTCGAAAACTATACTTTTCACTTGCCCTAAATCTATATAGTATTGGGTGCAATGCGGATCCTCGAATATTTAAGGCGGCAATTTCTTATTACGCACGTATACGGAATCCCCGTACGTATCGACTACCGCTGGTTCCTGGTTATCGCAATTCTGACCTGGCTCAGCGCCAATTCGATTCCGGACTCGTTAGTTGAAAACTATCTTGCAAAGCTGGGTTTTGGCTTGACCGCGATCCTTGTGTTCTTTTTTACGGTTTTTTTGCATGAGCTTGCCCACGCCCGAATTGCGCGAAAAGAAGGGATACAGGTAATTGAAATACTCCTTCATCCATTCGGCGGCCTGGCGAAACTGCGCAAAGAGCCGCCGCCGCCGCGCGCAGAATTTCGAATTGCTGTTGCCGGACCGATCGCCAGTTTTCTTATTTCACTGTTTTTCCTGGGGCTTTTTGCGATTTCAGCATCGGTCGGCACAAGGATCCTTACCCCGCTGTTCTTTATATTATTCCTGCTCAATCTAATGCTTGCTATATTCAATCTTTTTCCCGGTTATCCATTGGACGGAGGCAGGGTTTTGCGGGCATTTCTATGGCATCGGGGAACCGATCTAAACGAAGCCACCATCATTACCGGTCGATTCGGACAAGTTATTGCTGTTGTGCTCCTGATATTTGGAATTGCGATCAGCTTGATAAACAGGGACGTTCTAAGCGGTTTGTGGACGATATTGGTAGGCGTATTTCTCTTCGACGCCGCGCGGGGAATCATTCGTCAGGCAAGTAGTTTTAAAAACCTTGTCGTGGAAAACGTAATGGAAATACCTGTCCCAGTTCCGCCCGGTATGACGGTTATGAAGTTTGTTGACAACGTGCTTCCGCTTTATAAGCGTGTTGTTTTTCCAGTCTCCACCGATGGTCAGCTTTTTGGCTTTGTTCTGCTGGCAGACCTGAAAAGTAAAATTCCAAAAGAGAAATGGCACGAAACCGAGATAAAGGATGTAATGCGCAATATCAACGAAAATTACTTTGTCCAGCTTGGTTCGTCAGTCGTTGAGGCTCGGGCGCTAATGAGTGCGAATGGGATCGGAGCTGTCGGAGTCATAGACTCAAAAGGTGACTTGGTCGGATTTATTCAAAATCGCCGCATACGTGTTCGACATTGAAAGAAGGCACCAATAGCCTCCGATTTAGCATCATAGCTATTTGCGATCAATAGAAATAAACCGGGCGTAAATTTTGGCCCAAGTATGATATTCTAGAAGGAGCTATGCTTTATCAAACTTCGGGTATAATCGCACCCGGGAATGAAGCATAAATGGAAAATTTGGAAACTCTAATCCGCTCCGTGTTTTGCCTGTTAGTAAAAAATGCCTTTCAGCGAGTACATTCCTAATCTTTTGTCTGCGCGTAGCATATTGGATATAGCGCTTGTTTTTATTATCGTCTATGTCCTTTTGAAACTATTGCGCGGAACCCGGGCCGTCCCGACAGTTCTCGGAATGGTCGGATTAGCTCTGCTCTATTGGATTGCTATTGCTCAGGGACTTGCCACACTTGAGTTTGTTTTACGCTCCGCAGTTTTTTATATCGGTGTATTGATCATTGTTTTGTTCCAATCTGAGATTCGGCAGGCACTGATCTATTTTGGAAATCGCGTCAGAATACCTTTGCTTAGGCGTCAGCGCGATGGTCTCGGTGAAAACATATATGACGAGATCGTGCTTGCGACGACGACTCTTTCAGCGAATAAAACGGGGGCGTTGATTGTAATTGAGCGGGGAGTTGGTCTGCGAAACTTTATCGATGCGGGCGTACAGATCGATGCAAATTTAAGCTACGATCTGCTGGTAACCATCTTCAATCCATCTACTCCTCTGCACGATGGCGCGGTAATAGTTCGCCAGGAAAGGATCGCTGCGGCATCTTGTTTTTTGCCTCTTACAAAGAATCCGAACATTTCGCGTGAGCTTGGCACCCGACACCGGGCAGCGATCGGTATCACCGAAGGCTCTGATGCGATCTCCGTCGTGGTTTCAGAGGAGACTGGTTTGATATCGTTTATTGAGGACGGTGAAATCCGAAGAAATCTTGATACTAAAAAACTCCGCAGGCTGCTTCTCAAGGCGATGGATATGCCCGCCACCTCTACGAAGGAAGCAAAAAAGGAGTCGCTGAAAGATCCCGAGAAAAGTGCTTTGAGCGAAGCAGAATCAAAAGTTATAGCCTAAATTAAGGGTCAATTTGGATCGAGGGCCATACGCGAATGATTTTTTCATTTCAAAAAGAACAGTTTACAGAAAAGGATCAAAGGCAGGATCTGATCCGGCGTCTGATCAAGCGTGTGTTCGTTGACGATTGGCTGCTCAAGCTGGTTGCGCTATTGATTTCCGTTGCACTTTGGCTTGGGGTTACCGGATTTCGGGATCTAACGACAACGCGGCTCCGGAACGTGACCCTGAATCCACTCGTATCGAATGATCTGGAAATTACCAATTCACCGGTCGAGGAGGTTGATCTTGTAATTACCGGTGACAAGCGAAAGGTCGATCAGCTAAACCCGCGCGATCTGGTGGTTTCGCTCGATTTAACGAGCATTCAGGAGGGAGAAAGAACCCTTCAGATCACCTCGCAGAATATTACGGTTGATTTGCCCAGCGGAGTGAAAATTCTCGAAATTCAGCCGGACAAGATTGCGCTAAAACTTGAAAAACTTGCCGAAAACACTGTTCCGGTGATCGTTGAAACCGAGGGCAAGGTAGCGTCCGGCTACGAGGTATATTCAACGGAAGCGGCTCCGGCCAGGGTTAGGGTGAGAGGGCCTAAAAGCGTCGTTGAGGGTTTGAGCTTCGTAGCGACGGAGAAAATTAAGCTCGGAGGACAAAGAGCCGATTTCATTGCAGCTCAGGTTCCTCTGAATATTGTAAATCCAAAGGTTACTTTGGTGGATATTGTTTCCGCAAACGTGACGGTAAAGATCGGTAAGAAACGCATCGAAAGGCTGTTTGTTGTACCTTACGAAACGGAGTCAAGGACGGGAAGAGCAAGTGTGCTTCTCTACGGCCCGAACTCGATCGTTGAAAACCTCGTCTCCGAAGATTTGAGGGTTGAAGAGCAAAGAACTGCGAATGATACGGTGAAATTGAATCTGATTCTGCCGAGTGAGATCGAGGGAGATGTTGAAATAAGGAGCGTCAAGTATCGCGAATAAATAATACCTGCTTTTAGAATCTAAAAAACCGTCATTCGTTAACCCGGAGACGGTTTTTTTGCGTCAACTAAGATGCATATTCCGGCATCTACGAAATAGACAAGTTTGGCTTTACAACCCTGGCTCGCGTAGAATCTCAACAAAAGTTTAATTCTCCATTAAAGAAAACAATGAAACGACTTACGATAATTATCATCGCACTTTTTCTCTGGAGTGTGCCCGGGGCTAGGGCGCAAGGATTAAAAAACAAGCAGATCTCGATCGATATTCTAAGCGAGATCGTAAATGCGGAAAACGAACTCCGGTACGATATGGTTCTCGGACGTTTGATGAACCATCCTAGTGCTGCTGTACGAAAGCGGGCTGCTCTGGCTGCGGGCAGAATTGGGGACGAAAACGCAGTTTCGGCGTTGGGTCAGCGTTTGTTGGAAGACGATACAGATGTTCGTCAAATGGCGGCGTTTGCAATTGGTGAGATCGAGTCCGCAAATGGTGCGGCCGCGATCCGGAGGGTACTGGAGAATCTTGGGGACAATGCCGCTGTCCGCGCAAAAGCGATCGAAGCGGCGGGCAAGATATCGGCAGCAAATCCGAAAAACGAAGTTTCGAAACAGTTCGGCCCGGCGATAATAAAAAATTTAGACTACGAGGCCGCGAGACGTTCAAAGCCAAACCGTGACGTTGTTCTGCTGGGAATCACAGCAGTTTTAAGGGCAAAACCGGAAAATGCAGAAGTCACTGTTGCAAAGTTTTTATCTTATTCCGATCCGCGAATTCGCGCAGACGCTTTGAATACCCTGTCCCGGTTGCGAGCAAAAAATATAAATGAAAGGGCAAAAGCGCTGTTGCGCAACGACGGGCATCCCGTTGTAAGGGCGAAAGCTGCGAGAGTTTTGGGTGCGGCCGCCGACAAAACCGCGATTGATGTCCTGGTCAAGGCAGCTTCAGAGGACTCCGATCTTCGAGTAAGAGTGAACGCGATCCGCGCGCTGAGTGTTCTCGGATCGGCCGAATCGGCGACCGTGTTGTTAAAGCGTGCCGGGGTCCTGATGAGGTCGTACAAGTCTTCAAAATTTGACAATCCGACTGAGCGGAACGAGCTCCTGACCATTTCAACAGCGATCGGAAGAATACTAAAAGGCTCAAAAGACGTTATCGCGGTGAAGTTCTTGGAGGAATTTCGAGTATTGGAGCGCCATCGATCACCAGAAGTCGAGGTTGCACTTGTACGTGTTTCGCCGGAGGCGTTTGCTGAAACGAAATTGCCAAAGGATGTGGATTGGCAGGGAACACGGGGATTTGTAGCGGGATTGAGCGAGGCAGCCGATCTAAAGGAAGAGGATGGGATTGGAATCAAGGATTTGAAAACACTCGCGCAAGGCACGCTCGGAGCGTTTATTACGAACGCGCGTCTCGGAAAAGAGAAGATCGATAAGTCATTTCCGGCGGCCCTGAGAGCATACGCAAAATTCGAAACGGAGGATCTTCGAAAGGTTCTTTTGGATTTCTTGCTTTTTGATGATGTCCTGGTTCGTTCCACCGCAGCGAGTCTACTCGGCGATGTCAAGCCAAAAACTTCTGTGGAGTCGGCTCAAAACTATCGGGCTCTATCAAATGCGCTGTGGCAGGCCCGAACCGATAAATTGAATGACGCATCGCTGACGATATTAGGCGCGCTTGAAAAGCAATATAAAAACCGTAAGGCAGGCCTCGTAAAATTCTCATATATGTCGCCATTTATCTCCGCGATGGGCTCACCTGATTATCTGATCAGACGAAGGGCGGCGGAAATTTACAGGCGGTTTGATATAAAGAAACCTGATCGGATGACGGTTGGAGATCCGGATTTCGAGTCGTTTGAAATTCCGGTCGATATCGGAATCGTTAGGCTTGATAAAGCAGTCGGGGAAAACGGTTCGCGATCAAGGGTTTTTCTCGCCGATTATAAACGCGCGCTTTCACGCAAAAACGGGGAGTGGAAGGCGATTTTGGAAACCCAAAAAGGGGAATTCGCGATCGGGTTATTTCCGGAAGACGCACCGCTGACCGTTGACAACTTTATCCAACTGGCAAAATCAGGTTACTTTGACGGGCTTGAAATTCATCGGGTTGTGCCGAACTTCGTGGTACAGGATGGCGATCCGCGTGGCGACGGAAGCGGCGGCCCGGGTTGGCAGATCCGCTGCGAGATCAACCAAATCCCATATGACCGCGGAATGGTTGGTATGGCGCTTTCGGGCAAGGATACCGGGGGCTCGCAATGGTTTGTTACCCATTCTCCCCAACCGCACCTCGATGGCGGCTACACTGTATTCGGAAAAGTGAACGAAAATCACATGCAGATCGTAGATAAACTGGTGAGAGGGGATAAAATATTGCGGGTGCGGGTCGTAAAAGAATAGGTTTGCTTGGATGGAGATGAAGGTACTGAATATCGCCAAAGTTCCGGAGCAGGAATTCATTAAGCTTGAGAAAGAATTTGCCGATCTCAACACTTTGGCGGAAGTTTTGACCTGGGCCGGAATGAATAGCGAAGGTGAATTTACTTCCCAAATCGTATCAGATGTGATTGCTCAAGATGAATACACGCATGATGTTATCGTGCCGTTTCGCGATTTGTTTTTGGTTTTTGACACCACCTGACTTGGAGTGGTTGCGGCAGTTGCCGTCTGGGAACGAGAGCCTGATGCGGATGAACTTCTGAATTATCGCTTGAGAAATGGCTGGGAGCCGATTCCGTCCAGGTTGAAAGGTGACGAAGAGGTCTTAGAACACGCTGGCTGCCATTTGGAAAACTAAATTTATGCAGGATATCGAACAATTACAGCCAATTGAAAGTCCAAAAAAGGGCTTATCGAAGGATCAGCGAAAGCAGATCGAGATTGAAGACAGCCTCGAAACGCTTTCTAATTATCTTGACGGGCTTTTTCGTATTCCCGGTATCGGATGGAGGTTCGGGCTTGATTCGCTAATCGGCTTAATTCCGAATGTCGGGGACATTTCGACAGCCGTGGTTTCCTTCTATATTCTCATCGCTGGCGTCCGTTATGGTGTTCCAAAGATCACCCTTCTGAGAATGGCTCTAAATATTGGTCTGGACTATTTGGTCGGCGTGATCCCTTTCATCGGCGATGCGTTCGACTTCTTTTGGAAGGCAAATAAGCAAAATATGGATCTGATCCGTGAGCGCGGTACAGGAAAGGGTACCGGAACAACGAGCGACTGGATCTTTATTTTTGTCTTGATCACGCTGCTGATCGGACTTCTTGTGGGGTCAATATTTTTCAGTCTCGTAATACTCGGGCTCACATTTAAAGGTCTCTACGATCTCCTGAATATATGATTGAGACGGATCCGTGAGACAAACTTCCATATCCTGGATTCCTGTCTGGATACGAGTTTTTAGAAATTCTATGGGCGGCTTCGCTTTGCGCAACCGATTATGCGGCAAGGGCGGTAGATCACAGCTTGAATCGCCGATCATATGCAC
>JABDJV010000110.1 GCA_013003295.1 Pyrinomonadaceae bacterium
CCGCGGCGGCCCGAAAACTTCACGATCCCGTCTGCTGCCGCAGCGATCGGGGTTCCCTTGGGCGCGGCGATATCGACACCGCTGTGAAACTTACTCTTATTATCGATCGGGTGAAACCGGTTTCCAAATTTTGAAGAAATCCTGCCGATCAAAGGCATCTGAAATTCGACGGCTTTTGGATCACCTATGAATCCACTTTTAACGGGATTCATCGAAATCAGGTCATTTTCATCCGCCGTTCGGATTTCTTCCCGGGCCGGATCCGGCAAATTGTCCCGAACCTGCTTAAAGGCTGAGATCGCGTTCGACAGGGAGTTATTGGCTTTTGAATTACTGACATTTTTGTCGAGGCCAAACTGTTTTAAGACCATATCCGCGAGACCGACCCCTCCGTTTTCCGACATCACTGTTGCCATTTGCTCGGAGAACATCTTTTTCGCCAAGTCGGAGCCGCCATCTTTTCCAAACAGAGAGTCTTCTGACGATTCCGTGTTTAGAGCCGAGGTTAACTGCATCAGAAATACCGCTTCAAACTGTTTGGCGGCCTGAAGCATCTTTTGCTCCTGCCCGGGTTTTATTGCTCCGGGATTCTGGCTTTCTATAATGTCTGGGGCTTTGATTTCCATTTTTATTGCATTTCGAGGTCAGCGTTCATTGCGCCTGCGGATTTTATCGCCTGAAGAATACTGATAGTGTCTCGCGCGGAGACACCTAAGGCGCGTAAACCGCGTACGACTTCATCGACCGTTGCGCCTTCCTTCAAAATCACCGATTCGGGCTTCTTTTGCTCAACATCCACCGTTTTATTCGGAACGATCGCTGTCGTCGCTCCTTTCGTAAAAGGCTCGGGCTGGATCACATCGTATTCGGTACCGACACGGATGGTTACACCGCCTTGCGAGATAGATACTGCACCGATGCGCACTTCGCGGCCCATGATTATGGTTCCGGTCCGTTCGTTGATCACAATCTTTGCGATCTTATCCGGCGTCAGTTCAAGAGATTCGAGCTCGGCAATAAACCCGACCCGGTTGTTAATATATGTTTCCGGCAAAAGGACTTCGACATTCCTGCTATCGAGGGCTTTTGCCATTCCGTTTCCAAACTTTTTCGTGATCACCTTGTAAAGACGCGAAGCCGTAGAAAAATCTGCATTTCGCAAAACCAAAGTCAGACGGTTTCCGGCCGCAAGCTCCGTAGGAACAGTCCGTTCTACCGTCGCGCCGTTTGGAATTCTTCCAACGGTAGGGTGATTGATCTCGACCGAATTGCTTTTATTTCCCGCCGAGATTCCGCCAATTGAAACCGAACCCTGGGCAACTGCATAGATCTGACCGTTGATACCTTTTAGGGGAGCCAGGATCAGGGTACCGCCCTGGAGCGAGCGGGCATCCCCGATAGATGAAACCGTAACGTCGATCCTTGAGCCCTGTCTGGCAAAAGGGGGCAGCTTTGCAGTTACTAATACTGTGGCTATATTTTCCGGCTTTAAAGAGGTCGGCGATGTGGAGATACCCATTCGCTCAAGAAGATTTCTAAGGGTTTGGCGGGCATATATGTTCTGCTGAACTTTGTCGCCGGTTCGGTTTAAGCCGACTACTAATCCGTATCCGGTTAGTTCGTTTGAACGAACTCCTTCGATATCCGCCAAATCCTTGACGCGAATCTTCATCGAATCGTCCGTTTCTTGACAGAAAACAGAAGGAACGAGGCCGAAGGCGAATGCTCCAACTAAGAAGAAAAGGATGAAAAAAGACGCTATGTGTCTCTGTAAATAGCTCATGTTGAATGGTTTAGCGGTGTTCGCCAGTGGGGAATAAGGTTTCTGAGAGATATTAAAAAGGATTTAATTTGTCGAATAGCCGGTATAACCAGCCGGGCGCATTATCTTTAGATGCAATTCCCTTGCCATTGAATTCGACACGCAGATCGCCGATGGCAACTGTCGGGATAGAATTGTCGGCGGCGATGTCTTTCTTTCGAACGATCCCGGTTACCGCAAGCTGCTCAGTTTCCTTATTTATCTTGACCATTTTTACGGCCTGAATTCTCAGATCGCCATTTGGCAGAACCTCGATCACGCGGGCCGTAATTCTCGCCCTAACCGTTGAATTGCGGTCGGTCGACCCGCTTCCCTTATAATCGCGCTTTCCCAAGTCGCCAACAACGGATCCGGCCGTCGCTGCGCCGCCAAGCGGTATTGCGCTGATAAGGCTGGTCAATCCGCCCACAGTTCCCGAATCCCTGCTGCGCGATGCGTTTGAAGCTACCTCAGCGGAGCTTGTCTCAACGACGTTCACAAAAACCAGGTCGCCCACTCCACGTGCCTTAAAGTCGATCAACAGGTGTATATCGCGGGCGCCATCAGAGAAAAGCGAGCCGTTCTTAGGAGGGTTTACATATGCGGGAACCGGAGGGTCATAGGGCGGTTGTTTTTTAATTTCTACAACCTCTAGTTTTGGCGCCGAGCTCTTTTTCTTCTTTTTTTTGCTCTTTTGAGCTGAGGCCGACGTGACCAACAGAATTCCTAAAGCCAAGATAAAAAGTGTTTTGATTTTCATAATTAAAGAAGTACTTTCACCATGCCTTCGTCTATAACAATGGCCTGGAGAAGCGTGTTGGATTGAAGATTTTTTACGGAGATGCGGTCGCCGATCCTTCCGCTTCCCTGAGCTTTGCCATTTACAAAGATCCTGAGTTTGTCGGATCTACCGACGATTCTGACCAGGTCTCCGGTTTTCACCACAACGTCGGCAACGAATGTATCGTTTGTAAGAACAGAGCCGCGGCTTAGTTCTTTCACTAATTTCATGCCGCACAGATCTTTCGGATCACGCAAATAGTTGTTTAGCGGTTTTTCAAGGCGGACGCGCTCGAGTCTTAGATCGGATTCCTGCAGCCGTTGGTTTAATCGAAGATCGCGGTTGGCAACAAAGACCTCCGCATGACCTTCGATTTCAACATCCACTGAAATGCTTTGAACCAGCCGTTTGTTTACTCGGATTTCGATCGGGACCGAGAACGGTGCGAAAAAATTTCTGACGCCGGCAAATTTGGGCTTAAGATCGACTTCCCCGAGTGGAACGTCAAAGGGAAGGGGCAAATCGATGCGTACAAAATCGACTTCTACTTTTTCAAATCTTTTCAATATCGCTTTTGTGATGGATTCCCTGAATCGTTCTGGATCGAGCTGTTGTCCTAGGCGCGATATACGAATTTGCGGCGGGGCGATAAGCGTGTATCCAGTTTTCGAATAACCGGCAGCTGCGATCGACAGCTCTATCCGCGAACGGGAAATATCGCGAACGGCTCCAATTTTTGGTGCGTATCCGAGCGATATCCTTTCGATACGCTTTACATCTTCCCGGTTCCCTTTGATGTGCGCGATATTGCCAAGCATAATGATCTCGTTTTCGACGCGCGCTTCCGCCTTGATACGCACTTCGGGCGGCGCTTTCGGGAACGCCGAAAGCGCAAGGATAAAAACGAAGATGAAGGACAGAAAAGTCTTTTTCATTAAGATTTCCTAGTTAACCGCCTGATTGATCGTACCGAGCATACGGTCGGCGGTTGTAATAACTTTGGAATTCGTCTCGTAGGTACGCTGCGCAGAGATCATATTTACAAGCTCTTCGACGACGTTTACGTTCGATCCCTCAAGAAATCCTTGTGTGACCGATCCAAATCCTTCAGCACCGGGTGTTCCGATAACGGCCTGTCCGGAAGAGCCCGTTTCCTTAAATAGATTTCCGCCAACAGCTTCAAGGCCGGCCGGGTTTGGAAACACTGCAAGCTGTATTTGACCGACATTCTGAGCGTTGGCCTGCCCGGGAACCGTCACCGAAACAGTTCCATCCTTTCCGATGGAAATCGATTGGGCTTCGGTAGGAATGGTGATCGAAGGCTCCACAGCATCGCCGCCGCTTGTCACAAGCTGGCCCTGTTCGTTGAGGGTGAATGAACCGTCACGGGTGTATGATATATCGCCGTTTGATTGCCGAATCTGGAAAAATCCGCTTCCTTCAATGACCATATGCGTGGGATTTTCAGTTTTTTGGTAATCGCCCTGGAGGTAAGAACGAACATTCGCGATCGAACGAGTTCCAAGACCGATCTGCAGGCCGACCGGGAGATTTGTCGAAGCGTTCACCGCTCCGCCGGCTGCCCGCAAGTTCTGGTAAACAAGGTCCTGAAACTGTATCCGGCTTCTCTTAAAGCCCGTCGTTCCGGCATTTGCCAGGTTGTTGGCGATATTATCGACATTTTGTTGTTGAGCCTGCATTCCTGTTGCGGCTGTTAAAAGTGCTCTATTTGGCATAATTTTTTTCTCCGTTATATACGTCCGATCTCGCTCGAGATCTTTCGTCCTAAGTCATTCATTAATAGTGAAACTGAGCGTTGTAGTGATTCGAATTCGCGGTTGTTGTTGATCATCGCGACCATCTCCGAAACCGAGTTAACATTGGAGGATTCGAGCGAACCCTGGATTATTTTTGAATCTGCTGCGTCTTGCGGTTCCTCGCTTCCAGTCGCAACGAAAAGAGAACTTCCTTCTTTTTGAAGTGCACTTACGGGATTTTCAAACCGGACCAGCTTGAGTTTTTCAAAAGCTTGTCCGTCGGTGATAAGGCTTCCATCTTCGCCAATGGAGAGTTTTGTGTCTCTCGGAACCGTGATCGGGCCATTTTGTCCGACGACAAGGTCGCCGTTTTGGGTTACAAGCTGACCGGCGGCATCGAGAGTTAAATTTCCTGCACGCGTATAACGCGCTCCACCTGATGTCTGAATCTGCAAAAATGCATCTCCGTTTATCGAGATGTCCAGGTCGCGACCGGTCGGGCGGGTTGAACCTTGCGAGAAATCCGTAGAGCTCGTAGTTGTTACCCCTGAAACAAGATCCTGACTGCTTGCGTCGCCTTTTTTTTCGGCTTCGACCATGCTGTAGATCAAGCGCTCCGCCTTAAACCCATCGGTTGAGGCGTTGGCGATATTGTTTGCCTGCACTTCAAGCGTTCTTTGTCTGGCACGCATTCCAAGAAATGCTGCGTATATTCCATAATCCATAGTTTCTTTCCTTAGATGTAGGCCGGGGATTGGCGATTAAGATTGAGAATAAGCTCTACTTCACCCGGCATCATGCCAGTTGTCGAAGAGATCGACTCGATATCCATGCCCTGGGAAGCGAGAGTTAAAACGCGATGACGCTTTTCTGTGATCGTTGGTTTTGAATCGCGTTCGATCACCTGTGCGCTTAAAACGTCGGTATTTTTGGATCCAGGACGTCGAACACGGGTTTCGAGCCAAGCGATCCGCCGGGCCTGATCGCTCATATAGGTTTTGTTTATCTCGAGGATCTCGTTGTTCGTTTCAAGAGAGTTTTTCAATTCTGCGATCCGTTCACTGCTTACCTCTATATAGGATCGCTGTCCGCGATAGATCGAAAAGCAATACCAGGAGAATGCAAGACTCATTGTTCCCAGAACGGACGCCGCGATAGATATTATTATTTCTGTGTTCATTGATTTACCTCTTTTCTATTCCTGTTTTGTTTTGGGGGCAGGTTTTTGGGGGTTCGGTTTTGATTGGGGATTTGGTGGAGTCTCAGCTTTTGGAGGGTTAGCGGCTTGCGGCGGATTGCCGGTCGGCGGCTCTTTCTGTGCGGGCGGGCTTTGCGGCGTATTCTTATCCGATTTTGAAAGAAGCGCGCTTTTTGAATTCATGTCGAGATCGATCTCGGTTATGCGAACGCTGTAATAGCCGTCGACCACGACCACCTCACCCTTGGCGAATGGAAAATTGTTAATGAGCAGATCGACCGGTTCATCCACGGTTCGGTTAAGCTCGATCATCGATCCGCTTCCAAAGTTCACTATTTCGTGAAGGGGGATCTCCGTCAGGCCAAAGCGGACCGTGACGTCCATTTCTACATCCATTAAACGATCTATATTGCTGTTTTCTTTTTCTGCCATATTTCCTCTTGAGCGAAGGCTGCTAAGCAGCTGCCTTGGTTGAATTCGGTTCATTTTTTCCAGTGATCTGGACCGCCATTCGTCCCTGAGCGGTTGCGACTTTGCCGAAAAATTTGTTTATTTCGCCGATACTCAGATTTAAGGGTTTTTGAACACTGTGATTTGTGCGGATTATGTCGCCTTCCGACAAAGCCATCAGGTCCGAGAATCTCGCAGATACCTTATTTAGTTCGGTTGCGACCGGGACCCTGATAGCCGAAATATTCTTGAAAAGTGCCTGTATAGCCTCGGGCTCCTCGGGTTTCGCCGCGGCATAAGACGCCGGATTGAGTTTTTGAATAACCTCTTCGAGCATTACTACCGGGAGACAGATACTCATCGTGCCTTTGGATTCGCCGATTTGCATTTGGTAAACGACGGTGGCGACAACCTCATTCGGCGACACGATCTGAGCCAGCTGTGGGCGTGTTTCCTGCCCGATGATCTCGGTTTCAAATTCAGTAACCGGCTTCCACGTTTCTTCATAGCTGTCAGTTATTACCTCTAAGAAGTCTTCGAGGATATTGAGCTCGAGATCCGTAGCCGCCCGCGGCTCGGAAAGTTCGTTGCCGCCGCCGCCCAGCAGGCGGTCAATAATCGGAAAGGCGAGCGAAGAATTAATTTCTATCGCAAAAACACCCTGGAGCGCTTCGACCGATATCGTATAGATCGCAGACGGATCGGCGAGTCCTTTTAAATAGTCGCTATAAGGCTGCTGATCGACAGATATTAGATTTACGTCGCAAACTGCCCTCATAAAGAGAGGTAAGCTAGAAGAAAGGCTATGCGCCAAAAGATCGTGAAGCAGATAGATCGAGCGCACTTGTTCCTTCGAAAGTCGATCCGGCCGGCGAAAGTTGTATGGGATCGCCTGCTTCAACCGGTCTCGCTGATTTGTTTCATCATTCTGATCTTTTTGCGGGTTTAAAGCCGACATTTCTTCATCAGATAGGATTTCGTCTGTTTTCATAATCGTTTTCGCATTCGGTTTCGCAGGCGTACGATCGCTTGCGTCCTTAATTGAGAGACTCGCGATTCGGTGATATCCAAAATCGAACCGATCTCTTTCATCGTCAACTCGTCTTTATAGTAAAGAGCGATCACATTTCTTTCGCGCTCGGGTAAATTTCCGATCGCGCGAGCCAATAATCGTCTTCGTTCCAGATCCTCGAACTCCTCGTCGGGTGCAGCATTCTTACCGCGAACAGTATCCAGAAGGCTCAATCCGCTTTCTTCTTCGCGCTCGTCAAGATTGCTTACCCTCAATCCGCTGATCTCCTGCAACAGTTTGTGGAGCTCCTGAATCGGAATATTCAAATGTTTTGCGACCTCTTCCTCGGTTGCTGCCCGTCCTGCTTGCTGCTCGATCTCCGCATAGGCGGCTTCGACTCCTTTGGCGCGCCGCCGGGTCGATCTGGAAGCCCAATCGAGTGAGCGAAGACTATCGAGGATCGCACCGCGGATCCGTGTTTCTGCAAATGTCGTAAACGCGACTCCGCGGGACGCATCAAATCGTTCCGCAGCGTCCACCAACCCGATAACGCCGGCACCATACAGATCATCCCTCTCTACCGAAGGAGGAAGTTTTGCTGCCATTCGATCAGCAAGAAACTTAACTTTCGAAAGATGGGAAGTGATCAATTCCTCGCGTTCCCGATTTCGTTCGGATTCGCTGGAGTATTCTTCTGACGGCTGATAGGCCTTTGTGGGTGAAAGATTGAGCATTTTGGGAGAATCTGCCGGTTAGGATTTACGGGCTCTGACTATATTGGTTCGGAAGTTGATAGCTGATCCCAAAAGGATTTTGCTGAGTCGGATGGATCAGACGCGGAACGGGTTTGTGTATGAATTTGCTTGGCGATCAGGCGAATCGCTCTGCTGGCTGGAGTTTCCGGTGCATAACGGACCAGCGGTGTTTGATCTCTCACCGCGTTTGTCACCTGCGTATCGCTGGGGATCATTCCGAGAAAATGAACATCGCGGGATAAAAATCGATTTACCGCTTGATTGATCTGTTTATAAACTTTCTCGGCATCACCCACCCCGATAACGCTGTTTACAACGATCGAAATAGGCTTTTCTGCAGCGTGGCGAGAGATAACCTTTATTGTCGCGTAGGCATCGACTATCGATGTTGGCTCAGGTGTCGCTACGATAACTACTTCATCGGCGGCCACCAAAACGCCGGTCACGCTGTCGCCGACACCGGCCGCACAATCGATCAGAAGAAAATCCAGACCGTGTTCCATCTTCTTTAGTTGGGTAAGGATCTTCGAATTTTCGGATAAGGAAAATTTGGACAACTCAGGTATTCCACTTCCGCTCGGAAGAATACTCACGTTGGGTGAAACTCTCACGAGAATCTCATCGAGCTGTTTGGCACCCGCGATAACATGTCCGAGGTGGTATTTTGATGAAATACCGCAAAGCAAATCAGCATTTGCAAGGCCAAAATCGGCATCGAGGAGGGAGACATTATTCCCTAATGAACCGAGCTCGAGTGCAACATTTACAGCCAAATTCGATTTGCCGACGCCACCCTTTCCGCCCGAGATAGCGAGGCTTCTTGTTTTGACGGGCTTTACGCCGCCGACTTCGTCGGAGTGCGGGGATGTGACTTCGGGTGCATCAATCGGAGTTTTATTTGAGGCGATGAGCCGCAGTGTAGATGCTTGATCGTTTGTGCTGTTTTTCATTTTGGTTTCTGTGTAGGAGTTAAGGTGGGTTAGTTAAGGCTATTTTGAATCTCTGCTCTGAAGTCTTTTCGCAGGATCTGGGAAGCCAGGTTTTCGACATTTGCGTTGCGTAGGTCCTCCGGAACGCGCTGCCCCATACACAGGTACGTGAGCGGCAGGCCACCTTCGGATATGATTTCGATCAACGCGCCCGGGCGAATCGTCTCATCCAGCTTGGTCAGCGCTACACAGTCTGTTCCGTACATTGAGAATTTATTTAATGCTGCGAGACCGTCAAATGGATTCGTCGTTGCATCCATAACAAGACATTTTCTAATGTCGTGCCGGCTTCGCAAATAATCCGAGATCTCAAACTGATCAGCCAGGTCGTGGGGGTTTTTTCCAATCGTATCGATCAAAACGGTAGCATCATCGGGTAGGCGTCTTAATACGGCTTCGAGTTCCAGAACCGAGCGGACCACGTGGCATCCGGCACCAATTATGTCGGCGTATGTTTTGAGCTGCTCGACCGCGGCAATTCGATAGGTATCGAGGGTTACAAGTTCGACCCGCTTATCTTCGTGAAGTGCTACCCGTGCGGCGAGTTTCGCAATCGTTGTGGTTTTTCCAACGCCGGTCGATCCGATCAAGGCCAAAACCGCAGGCTTTGCCAGTTGAAGAGGATCTTCTTCAAAGATTATCTTTGAGGAGAGGGTATTAAGCAGTACGGTCTCGAGAATTCGCTCGTTTTTTATCAACCCGTTTTTGAAGGGTTCGATTACCTCAGCCAGATGCTCGCGGACGTAACCAGGTTTTATCCCGGTGGAAGATAATTCAAGATAAGTATCGTAAAACGGCGAATCAAAAATCTCGCCTTGTGCCTCCAGATCGACACTGTTGCCGTTCGGCGTGCCGCGTTGTGCCGCGAGACTGCTAAGTGAAAATTTTACTTCCCGCAGCTCCGAGCGGAGAAGTTCGAGTTCGCGGTTTGATACCAATGGAACCTGTTTTGGCTGTGTCTCTGGAGCCGTTTCTTCCGGCACCGTTAGCAGCTGTTTAGTCGTTTCGGGTTTTGAATGAACGACGCGGGGAGCCCTTGAAGAGATTTCGACCGCGTCGACATCTTTGCGGGAGGGATAAAAAGCCGGTTTTGCTGAATTTGTAAATTGAACGCGCGCTTCGCTCAGAGTCGTGTCTGTATCTCGCTGAACCTCAGGTTGAGAGTTTTCTTCTCCGCCTTCAATCGAGTTTGGACCAGCATCGGAGCTATCAGAAAGGTTTAGTTTTTTGTCCCTTAAATCTCGTGCCGGCTCATTGTTCGGTTCGCTGCCCGCGACTGAATCCGGGGTTGCTGCGCTAACTTCAATTTGCTTTTCCGATCCGATCCCAAGAAATCCCTTTGTGCGAATCTGTTTGGTTTCCAAAACGAAAGCATCTTCACCAAGATCGTTCTTGATCTTTTCAAGCGCTTCGCGGGTCGTGTTTGCTCGGTATTTTTTTATGTTCATCGTTTCTTTTTCCTAAGTGCCGATTTCTTCGAGGGGGCCTGGCTTCGGAGAACAGTGGCTGGTTTAACTTACATTTCCCATAGTCACGAGTTGGACATTTGACGCGACCTCGCCATGCGCGATCACTTCGAGATCAGGCAAGAACCGTTCCGTAAGTTTTCTGAGATGCGGACGGATCATCGACGAGCAGAGTACGATTGGCTGAGACATCACCCCTGATTGACATGCCGCTTCGATCTTCTCAAGTAGCTGTTTGCCGAATTCAGGCTCTATTTTCTGGTCTCCGGAGCCTCCAAGCAGACCAAATCTCTCTGCGATCTGAGTCTCGAGATGGGGGTCGAGGGTTACGACGGATAGCTCGCCATTTTGATTTGCGAGGCCGGCGGAGATCGTTCGCGCAAGCGCGGCGCGGGCTGCTTCCGTCAAGGCGTTGACATCATGCGTCACGACGCCGACATCGGTAATGGCTTCGAGAATCGTCGCGAGATCACGGATCGGAACCTTCTCGCGAAGCAAATTTTGAAGGACGCGTTGGGTCTCGCCAAGACTAAGAACTTTCGGCGTCGCTTCTTCGACCGTTTTGGGATGAGTCTCAGCGAGGGCATCCAGCAGTCTGCGGGTTTCCTGACGACCGAGTAGTTCGGGAGCATACTTCTTAATATTTTCGGAAAGGTGTGTGCAAATAACGGTTGTTGGGTCAACCACCGTGTAGCCTGCCGCGACGGCGCGGTCACGATCCGCACTACGCCGAATCCAAACGGCGGGCATTCCGAATGATGGATCGACTGTTTCGATTCCATCGACCCTCTCGCGTACAGCACCCGGGTCGATCGCAAGGTAGGCATCCGGATGAATCTCTCCGCCTGCAATTTTTTCGCCTTTTAGCAGAATGGCGTATTCGCGCGGTGCGAGCTGTAAATTGTCGGTGACATGGACCGACGGAACGATTATTCCAAACTCGGTGGCAGATTGCCTGCGGATCTCCCTAATGCGGTTTAAGAAGGAATCGTCTTCGCTCACCAATCCAACGAGCCCGTATCCAACCTCAAGTGCAAGTGCATCGATCTTTAGCAGACTCTCGATCTTCTCCGGCTCGCGGGTCTTATTTGCCTGCTCTTCTGCCTCTTTCTCTTCTGCGGCCTCATGTAGATTCTTCTTTGCGCTGTACCTGGATAAATAGGCGACTGCCCCAACGCCGGTAGCCAACATCAGGAAAGGGATGTGCGGCATTCCCGGCAAGACTCCAAGGAAACAGAGAACACCTGCGGTTATATACAGCGGACGGGGATTATTCAGGATCTGGTCGCTCATCTCGGCACCGATGCTGGATTCAGTAGCGGTTCGCGTCGTAATGACGGCCGCTGCGACCGATATAAACAAAGAGGGTACGGCCGCGGCGACGCCGTCGCCAACTGTTAATACCGTATAGTTCTTTATCGCATCCGCGAGGGACAGCCCGTGCTGGAGAACGCCGATCGCAAATCCGGCGCCGATATTTACCGCGACAATTATTATCGAGGCGATCGCATCTCTTTGAGTAAAACGAATGGCCCCGTCCATCGCACCATGAAACTCGGCTGCCTGGCTGATGTCTTTCCGTCTCTCGCGGGCTTCGTTTTCGTCTATTATTCCGGCGGCCAGATCTGCATCGACGGCCATTTGTTTTCCGGGCATCGCATCAAGGGTAAATCGGGCGGTTACCTCGGACGAGCGAACGGCACCATGGTTTACGACAATAAACTGGATCGCCAACAGAATCAGGAATATTACGACCCCAACGACATAATTTCCTCCAATGACGAATTCGCCAAAGGCTTTGATCACCGCACCAGCCGCCGCGTCACCGGAGTTTCCATCCGTTAGAATTAATCTCGATGTCGCCAAATTCAGCGCTAGGCGGTAAAGAGTGGTCAGAAGCAGAAGGTTTGGAAATGACGTAAATTTGACAGGGTCGAGGATATACATTGACACCAACAGCACAACAACAGAGGCTGTCAGATTAAAGCTTATGAAGATGTCCAAAAGGAACGCCGGAAGCGGGACAAGCAACACGAGCAGGATCACCACGGCCCCAATTGGCAGGGTCAAATGCGAAAAGCTGGTTGCGCGGTTTAGGAATCGTCCTGTTGTAGAATTGTTCATTAATTAATGGGAACGGCCGGAAAATCGGGAGCGTCAAAGGAAGCAGACCAGGGCTTCCTGTACATACACCTATCAAGACAATGCAACCGCAATGCCAGAGAATCGGGATAGTCAGGAAGTCGAGGAAGTAGAGAAAGTCGGGAAAGTCTAGGAAGTCTGGGAGGTCGGGAAGTGCATTGGCCTCGAAGTTGAGAGATTCAGCGAAGTACTGCCTACTAATAAGGCTCTAAGACTTCCCGGACCTTGACGACTTCCTGGACTTCCTGAACTCCCAGGAATTCCAGGACTTTCCAGACTCCCGCACTAACCCAAGATTGGACATAAACCATCATCTTTGCAATGATTATCAAATCCGCAGATGAACATTAATTCAATTGCTAGTTTAGTTTTTGCGCAAAAAAGCAAATGATAGCCGAAGACCTGATCGCATTCGAAAATATTCCGCAGACGATTCCGCATTTTTGTATGGAATCCTTCCGCCGTTTTAACAAACCCAATGCACTGAGCCATAAGGTGAAAGACGCGTGGGAACATTTCTCGGGTGATGCGGTCATCGAAAAGATCAAGCGCATTGCGCTCGGTCTTTCCGATCTTGGGATCAAAGCCGGTGACAAGGTTGCTATAATTTCTGAAAACCGGCCCGAATGGTCTCTTACAGATCTAGCGATCCTCTCTCTCAACGCCGTAAACGTTCCTATATATACGACTCAGGCAGTCGAACAAATTCGATATATTCTAGAAGATTCGGGTTCGAAAATGCTTTTTATTTCGGGCAAGAAACTTCTTAAGCATGCGGAAAACGCAATTCAGAGCGTAGAGCGCTTAGAGAAGCTGGTCTTCTTTGACGATGACGCCGTTCCTGAAAATGACAATCGTGCGATCTCGCTCAGTGCGATCGAAAAACGAGGTGAGGAGCTCGAAAAGATCGATGAGAATTCCTTTGACCGGTATTTGGCGCAGATCAAACCCGACGATTTAGCGACAATTATTTATACATCGGGCACAACCGGAGAACCAAAGGGGGTAATGCTAACGCATGAGGCCTTTACGGAAGATATTAAATCAGTCTCAAAAGGATTACCGATCTCGCCAACCGATAGTTCGCTTTCCGTTTTACCCCTGTCGCACATTTTTGAACGGACTGTCTTTTATGTGCTTTGCACAAATGGGGTTTCGATCCATTACTGTCCGTCTTTTGATAAATTGGCGTCGCACTTAAGCGAGGTTAAACCGACGATCATGACGGCTGTACCGCGACTGTTTGAACAGGTTTATCACAAGATCGTTAAGAAAGGCCGGCGTGCGGGCGGAATAAAAACCAAGCTGTTTAACTGGTCGCTTGGCGTTGGCCAGGATTATTGGGACAAAAAAGAAAATCGAAAAATGGTGTCGCCCGCGCTTGCGGCCAAACATAAACTGGCTAGCAAATTGGTCTTCTCTAAATGGCGTGAAGGTGTTGGCGGGCATCTGCGGTTTTTTGTTTCAGGCGGCGCTCCGCTTTCAAAGAAGCTGTCATACGCTTTTTGGGCGGCGGGAATTCCGATCCTCCAGGGTTACGGCATGACCGAAGCATGCGTTGTAAGCGCCAATCGCCCGGACAACGTGAAAGTTAACTCAATAGGTATCCCCTTTGAAGGCGTCGAAATGAAGATCGCCGAATCAGACGGTGAGATCCTCATCCGCGGTAAAACCGTGATGACGAGCTATTACAACAAACCAGAAGAAACCGAGAAGGCCCTGGATAAAGACGGCTGGTATCACACCGGGGATGTTGGGCATGTCGATGATGACGGCCATTTTTACATCACGGATCGAAAAAAAGATCTTTTCAAACTCTCAAATGGGAAGTATGTAGCTCCACAGCAGATCGAGAGTCTCTTAAAGCAGAGCTCGCTGATAGCGCAGTGTGTTGTTGTCGGAAATGCCAGGAAACAGGTCGGGGCCCTGATCGTGCCTGACTGGGAATCCGTAAAGCAGGTTATAAAGGACGAAGGTATCGACGCAGACGGAACACGTGAGGAGCTTTGCGAAAATCGATACGTAATAAAACGCCTGCAGAACGATGCAATAAAATACACCAGGGAAGCAAATGACTACGAGAGAGTTAAACGTGTTTACTTGCTCCCAAGGGAATTTTCGATCGATAAGGGCGAGATGACACCCACGCTTAAGATCAAGCGCGGAGTGATCGACGAAAAATACTCGGAAGCGATCGATGAGATTTGCGGCAGCTAATATCTTGTCGGCGCAGGGTCAGATCAGGCCTTCTTCAGAGTCAATCCCTCATTTTCAATTAGCAGCTTATTCAAAAGATAGCTGCCCCTGTCCTTATTGTTCAGCAAAGACTCCGCTAATTCATACAAAGGCGATGGAATCTCGGTTTCCGAGATCTTTTCATCCGGAAACTGAAAGTGCGAATAGAATTCTACTTCGGCAGAGCAGAAGTCACACGTACGGTTATGTTCGTGAATTCGTTCGGAAGAAGCGGCTGGGCTTTTGCCTTTTTGAAAGTTTAGTAGATCTTCGGACGAAGGGCAGTCGGAGTTTTTGCAGAATTCGGGCATTTTAGTAAAAAACATAAAGTTGAATTTCAATCACACTACTGTTGCTTAACGGCAAGAATAGGACGCAAGTCTGGTTTTCTTCGCTATCAAAATAAACCGATAATACGCAGCGCGTTCCAAAACTTAGCAAAAAAAAATTAGAATTTTTTATGCAGATTTTCGATTTATTCCCGGAAAGCCTGTAAATAGAGAGTTTTCCCGAATTGTTAAACATTGTATAAAAATACAAAAAACTGTTGCTCATTTTGGAAATAATTGTTACTATCTTAGTAGAGTTAGTTGAGGAGAAACCCTCTCTACTACCTGCCCCGTAAACTGCTTGCTCGGCGATTTATTTTCACATTCTTTTTTCTACCATTCTCAGTCAATAGAAACCTAAGCAACGCAATCGATCAACCAATTGGAATTTCAATCGGGAGGAAATTTCGATTTAAAGGGCGCAGACCCTTAATTAACTCGTGAAGGCAGAAGGCATAAAAACAACAACAACAAATCGGAAGGGATAATATGAGTTCAATTAAGCAAAAAGTGACTGGTCCGAAGACCGTTCGCAATAAGCGGAATAAAAGGATAAAAATCGGTCCTTGGACAGAAAGCCTCAAAAATTCAGATGTAAATCAGATTTGGAAAGAACTCCACAGGATCGTCTCCTCACATCCTTTGGTACGGGCCTCGAAGAAAGCCGGTATTCTGGTCGAAGAAGGCAAATATAATGTTTATACAGACATGACTCAGGAGCTTTTCGTCGCTCTCTTGAGTAAAGAGCGATTTCAGCACTATCTCGATACCGATATGACCGACGCGGAGATCGAAGGCGAGATCAGCCAGATCGAATTAACCAATCTTCTGACGGCGCAGCTTCGAAAGCGGCATCCTGAATCCTACCGCCTTGCACGAAGGATCTCCACGATAATTCAAAACAGCGAAGCATTTAAACGATTTGATAATCTTGATAACCCGGACGTTCATAGAAGACTGGCTGACCGTATCTATGGTCTGGAGCAATGGAAAGATAGAAAGTCACGGCGAAATCAGCAGGAGTTAGAGCAAAGAGTACAAAGTGTCTCATTCCACGATCGTGATACGCGAATGGTTGGCTGCACAGGTGATGCTCAGATCGTTATCAGCAATGCAGAATTGGAAAAGCTGATCATACGCGTGTTCAAGGCGGTCGATTCGCCGGTAAATGTTCGCAGTCTTCGCGGGCTCGTAATGAAACGGCTGCCGATAATGGATATCTATTTGGTTCCGATCACCGCACCCAAGAATGACAGCGAATACAACATGGATCTTGACCCTGTTGATTTACGGGAAACCCCGGAAGAAAATATTCTCCGGCGTGAAGGCGAAACGGTAGCTGAAGGCTTTGTCGATAATTTTCTTTCCAGCCTGAATAAATCTGTTCGTGGAAAGGCAAAACAATACAGCCGTATGATCAACATATTGTGGCATTGCTATCTTGCATCTGACAGCGGAACCCAGCTCGAAGTAGCAGATAAGCTCGGGGTCTCGGACTCTCTTGTCTCTGATTACCGCAAACGCATTGAAGCAAATTTGCAGAATCTTTCGTTTAACAGCGTCAATGAAGCCAGGCAGTTTGAAAAGGTCTTAAAAACTGAGGTTCAGGAGTTGATATCGGTTGATCAAGAGGAAAAGATAATCGCTTAGAGGCGTTCTGAGATATATTCGCCTAATGCATTGGGCGGATATTTGCTACAATGGACAAGGCGTTGCTGCACTTAGGACTCGAATTACGAGTCCAAAAAAGTCGTTTCTCAGTTTCCTGGGATCTGCTCAGATAAGTTCCATACCCTCCAATATCAAGACGCCGTTAAACTTCAATGTCCGCCAACAAAGAAAACAGCAGTGATTATCAAACGATTGGTTCGTCTAAAAAAAAGGTTGACGACCAGATCTTTGACGGCAGCACACTTAAACCGGTCCGCGATAAAAGCAGCGCTGACAAGGCAAATGCCGCGGACGAAAGTCTGAAGAATCTCAATAAAGAGATTGAAGAAATTGATCCTCCGTCTGAACCGGATGCCGAAAAGGCTGAGCCGGATCAGACGGATGACTTGGTTTTAAATGAAAATGCCGAGGCAGAACCCGTAAAGAAGATCCCGCTTCCAGAAGTCGAAGAGACTCTTGACTATGCGGAAAAGGCAAAGCTCCGGCGAATTCAGAAACGACGTGATAGGGATAAGGAGCTGTTAAGTCAGGACAATTGGCTAATTCGCAATGGACACAACATAAGCTTTTTCGGGCTGTACTGTTTTTCGATTCTGGTACTTTTTCGTCCGTATGAACTGGTCCCTGGTTTGGGATTTCTTTCCGCGACCGCATTTTACGTGGCGGCGGCAACCCTTTTTATATATGTCCCAACACAGCTTTCCGCTGAAGGTAATCTGACGACGATGTCGACCGAGGTCAAAGCCGTTTTGGTAATGACCGCCGTAGCATTGATCTCAATTCCGATCGCTAAGAGTCCGGTATTGGCGTGGAAGACGTTTAACGAAGTTTTTGTGAAGGCTGTCTTGATGTTTATCGTGATGGTAAACGTTTTGAGAAACCGACGCCGTCTGATGGGCATGATGTGGCTGTCACTGGGAATCGGAATCGTGTTGAGCTATATAGCGCTCGGAATGTTTTGGCGCGGAGAAGTAAACTCGGAAGGATATCGCGTGACGGTAGAGATCGGCGGAATGTTTGGTAACCCAAACGATATGGCCTTACATCTGATCACAATGTTTCCGATCGCGATCGCTCTCGGACTGGCGAGCAAGAACATGGCGATTAAGTTTGGGTATTTTTTCGTTGCGTTTATTTTAATATCGGCGACGATGATCACCTATTCGCGCGGGGGTTTTCTCGGCATGTTAGTCGCTGCCGGCGTGTTGGTATGGAAACTAGGACGAAAGTACAGACTAAATGTAACCATCGCATCGATTTTTGCGGGCACATTGCTGGTTCTGCTCGCACCCGGAAACTACGCGATGCGAATCCTTTCAATTTTCGGACTTGTTCCTGATCCGGTTGGTTCGCGCGGGCAAAGAAGCGAATTGCTTTGGCGTTCGCTTCACGTTTCAGCTCGAAACCCCTGGGGGATCGGCATCGGTAATTTTGAGATCGTCGGTATTAGAAATCTTGGCACCCACAATGCTTATACCCAGGTTTCGTCAGAGCTCGGTATAATCGGACTGCTCGCCTACGTGGTCTTTATTGTCAGCCCATTCAGAAAACTCGGGGCGATCGAACGGACCGTTTTTGATAACGATGAAACGGATTGGTTTTACTATTTGGCGATTGGCCTGCAGGCTAGCCTTGTCGGGTACATGGTATCTAGCTTTTTTGCAGCGGTAGCATACAATTGGTATATCTATTATTTGATCGCCTATGCTGTCGCCTTCCGAAGGATTTACCAGCTTGAAAAAGGATTGAAAGAAGAGCTTAAACCGGCACGTTTGACCGAAAACCTATTCGGCTGGCAGATCAGATCAACATAAAATGACATTGGGATTATTCGCACAAGGGATATTTTGGCTGTCTTTATTGGCTCTTATCTATACCTATGTCGGCTACCCGATCATCGTTTATATTGTCAGCATTATCTTTCCGAAAACGATCCGCAAAGGAGCATTCGAGCCCCGCGTTACGGTCTTGATAACTGCTTACAACGAGGAAGAAGCGATCCGGTCCAAGCTCGAAAACACGCTTCAGATAGAATACCCCGCAGATAAGCTGGAGATCCTTGTTGCATCCGATGGGTCGAGTGATAGGACCGATGAGATCGTCAAAGAATTCGAATCCAAAGGGGTCAGGCTCTTTCGACAGGAAGGCAGAAAAGGCAAAACATTCACCCAAAATAAGGCGGTCGAGCAATCGTCCGGCGAAATAATTCTCTTTTCAGACGCAACGACCGAGTATAAGCCGAATGTCTTGCGTGCGATCCTTCCAAACTTTGCAGATGAAGAGGTTGGCTGTGCCGCGGGTAAACTGATATATATCGACAGTTCGGATTCCGGTGTCGGTAAAGGTGCAAAGAGCTACTGGAATTACGAGACCTTTCTAAAGAAAAGCGAGAGTCGTGCGTGCTCTCTGATCGGTGTTTCAGGCTGCTTGTATGCGGTAAGGAAGTCTGCCTACGAACCGATGTATCCGGAAGCCTGCTCAGACTTTCTGATATGTACGCTCCTCTATAAGCAGGGCCTCCGATCGGTTTATGAGCCAAGCGCTGTTTGTACAGAAGAAACGAATCAGCGAACTGATAAGGAAATGAAAATGAGAGTCAGGGTGATCTCACAAACATTCACCGATCTTTGGCGAAACCGGCGAATGATGAATCCTTTTCACAGCGGGTTTTATGCGATCGAGTTGATCTCACACAAGCTATTTCGATATGCGGTCCCGGTTTTCTTACTCCTAACCCTATCAACGTCGGCTTTCATGGCGTTTTCTTCGAGAGCATTTGCGTTGATCTTCGGTCTTCAGGTCGTTTTTTACTTTGCCGCCTTGGTCGGGTGGATATTCGAAAACAGGGGGGTAAGGCTTCGCGTTTTTGCCATCCCGCTTTATTTTGTACTGGCAAATTTAGCATCACTTTTAGGTTTTTATAAGTTCCTAAGTGGTGAAAGATACGCGACTTGGGAGCCGATTCGTGATAAAAAGGAAAAAGAAGTATCGACCTAATTAACGGAATGCACAAGTTTTATCCCGCAAGCATTGATTATTCTCCATGAATCAATCCGGCAAAAGTAAAACAAAAATAATCGAAGAAAGGATCGGAACCGGGGTTGGCGTTGAAAATCCATTGGTCAGCGTCGTGATCCCGGTCTTTAACGCAGCAGAATTTATCGCCGAAACCTTAAACTCTGTCTTGGCCCAGAGTTTTAAAGATCATGAGATCGTTGTTGTGAATGACGGGTCGCCGGATACTGAAAAACTGGAGCAGGTCCTTGATCCCTACTTTGACCGTATCGTTTATATCACGCAGGAAAATAACGGTGTGGCCGCCGCAAGAAACACCGGGATTCGAAATTCGCGTGGTGAGTATCTCGCATTTCTGGATGGAGATGACATTTGGTATCCGAACTATTTAAAGCAGCAGCTAAATCTTTTGGAAGAGAAGCGATGTGATCTCGTCTATTCGGACGCTTTGCTCTTTTATCGCGTAAGCAGGGACGACGAGGCATTTTCGGAAAGAGCGCCGTCGAGTGAAAAGGTAAGCACCGAAAGCTTGCTTTCTGCTACGGCAAACATTTTGACTTCGGGAACTCTGGTTAGAAAGGTACGGGTACTCGAATGCGGTATGTTTGACGAGGAATTGCCGAGGATCGGTACTGAAGATTTTGACCTATGGTTTCGCCTTGCAAGGAGCGGAACCAGGATCGAGCGCAACGAAAAGATCCTGCTTAAATACCGTGTGCGTAAAGACAGTCTTTCCGGTGGAAGCCTAAAGATCGCGGAGCGCGACGTCGCCGTGATCGAGCTTACCGAGGAGAAGTACGAACTGACCGAATCGGAGGCATCCGCGGCGAAAGAGCGAAAAGCACTGGCAAAAGCATTCCTCAGCCTGGAAAGAGCCAAAGGGAGTCTGTCCAGAGAAAACTTCAGAGAAGCCCTGGAGCATTTTCGCGATGCAAATAGCTACTACAAAACAATAAAACTAAAGGCTGTCATTGCGGCGCTATTGGTTTCCCCCAGATCTATGTTTTGGCTGTTTAAAATGACGAAACCAGAAGAATTTGCCGAAACGCTGCAAATAGAAACGTAAGAAACTTGTCCTGAAGGCTCCGCTCTCCAGTTAATTGATGTCCGAAACAGATACGAAAACTCCATCTCTAAAATCACAGGGAGCGTGGCTGATGTTTGCAAGAACGGTCGGCATCGTCTTTTCGTTTGTGCTCCCGGTGATCGTGGTTCGTATTCTCACGCAGGAGGAATTTGGCGTCTACAAACAGGTATTCAGGGTATTGATGAATGCCGTCACGATACTGTCCCTGGGTTTTGCAATGAGCGCGTATTATTTTCTTTCCAGGGAGAAGGAGCAACGTTCTTCGGCGATCTTTAATATCCTGCTTTTTCATTTTGTGATCGGTGGATTAGCGTGCATCCTGCTGTTCCTATTCCCGGAATTTCTCGTTAATCTGACAAAGAGCGCTCAAATGGCATCGCTTGCACCGCTTATCGGAATCACCATCTGGATCTGGCTGTTTTCAATATTTTTAGAAACAGTTGCGGTAGCAAACAAGGAATCGCGGCCCTCGACGTTCTTCATAATTTTTTCTCAGCTCAGCAAAACGCTGTTTATTGTTGGGGCGGTCGTGATATTCGGCACGATCGAATCGATACTTTATGCCGCAATTGTTCAGGGCTTAATTCAGACCCTGATTCTCCTTGGATACCTTAACTCAAGATTTCCAGAATTCTGGACGAAATTCGATCTGAGTTTCTTCCGGGAGCATGTGGTCTACGCAATACCGTTTGGATTAGCCGCAACGCTGTGGATCCTCCAGCAGGACATACACCAGTATTTTGCGATGTATAAATTCAGCGACGCGGATTTTGCTATCTACGCCGCCGGCTGCGCCCAACTGCCGTTTGCAGCAATTCTGATCGATTCGATCGGTGCGGTTTTAATACCCCGTATGACTGAGCTCGAGCAGAAGAACGACAAACGGGAGATGATACGCGTGACCGCCCGCGCGATGCAAAAACTCGCATTTTTCTTCTTCCCGATCTTTATCTTTTTGCTGCTTACATCGGAGACGTTTATCTCGACTCTCTACACGCGAAATTATCTTGCCGCGGTTCCGGTCTTTATCGTAAATATTGCTCTGTTTCCATTTTTCATACTGATCTCGGATCCGGTGATGCGCGCGTACAAAGAGCTTGGAAGATTCTTGCTCTGTTTGCGCGTTTTGATCTTTATCGGGTTGGTTGCGACGCTTTTTTACGGACTCGATTATTTCGGACTGGTGGGAATTATAAGTGCGGCAGTTGCAGCAATCGTATTGGAGATACTTGTGGCCGAAGCCATGGTGATTTATAAGCTGAAAGCCAAGTTCAGAGACATATATCTACTAAAAGATGTCTTGAAGACAGCGATTATCAGTATTGTTGTCGGCGCCATCACCTATTTGGTTTACTACAATATAAAAGGATATATGGCCGGATTTGGCGAGAGTTTGGTAGCGGCCGCGTTTGACAGCACAAAAATTGGTATAATCGACTTTGTCGCCGGGATTTTGACCCTTGGAATATCGTTTGGTATTTTCGCCCCCCTTTACCTGTTGGCTTCGAGCGTTTGGAACGTCATCGACGACGACGAAAAGCGTTTTATCGAAAAGACACTTGATAAGTTACTAGTAACCTTCAGGCTCCGAAATCCTCAAAAATCAACCCAGCAAGAAATGTGTGGAATTGCCGGATTTATAGAAAAAGATAGAAACGCGCCTGAGAGAGAGCGGGAGGTTTTGCTTGATGAGATGTGCCGGATCATCACCCATCGCGGACCGGATGAACAAGGTATGGCCGTCGAAGGTCGTGCGGCCCTGGGTATGCGCCGTCTTTCGATCATAGATCTTAAAGGCGGACAGCAGCCGATCTATTCGCGAGACGGCTCAAAATTCATCATTTTCAATGGCGAGATCTACAACTATTTGGAGCTGAAAGCGGAGCTCGAATCCCTCGGATACAAATTCAAAACCAGTTCCGATACCGAGACGATCATTCACGCTTACGACGAGTTTGGCCCCGAGTGCGTTAACAAATTGCGCGGGATGTTTGCGTTTGCGATCTGGGATAAAAATGACGAGTCGCTTTTTATCGCCCGGGATAGAGTGGGCAAAAAACCTCTGTTTTATTCGCTTCTCGCAAACGGAAATTTCGTTTTCGGATCGGAGCTAAAATCGCTGCTGACCCACGGCGGGATCTCAAAAGAGATCGATCATTCTGCGCTCGATGCTTACTTAACTTTTGGGTATGTGCCGGAAGAATTCTGCATATTTGAGGACGTAGAAAAACTCGAACCCGGACACTTTCTCATTTTCAAGGACGGAGAAATAAAGACCGAACAATTTTGGGATTTCAAATACAAGGAGATCACTGAGGTTAAAAGTGAAGAGGAGTATGCCTCTGAATTGCGCGAAAAAATAAGGGAAGCCGTGAAGGTCAGACTGATTTCCGACGTTCCGCTGGGCGCATTTCTGTCAGGCGGAGTCGACTCATCAGCGGTCGTTGGAATGATGTCGCAGATCTTAGACAAGCCGGTAAAGACTTTTTCCATCGGGTTTAACGAAGACACATTCAACGAATTGAAATACGCGCGAATTGCTGCGAAACATTTCAATACCGAGCATCACGAATTCGTCGTCACGCCGGACCTCGTTGAAACTATCGACGAGCTTGTCTGGCATTTTGACGAACCGTTTTCCGATCCGTCTTCTATGCCGACCTATATGGTTTCGAAAATGGCCCGGGATTACGTAACCGTTATTTTATCCGGGGATGGCGGCGATGAGTTATTTGCCGGCTATACAAGATATTTGATCGATAAAAAGCGCAGCGGACTCGGGAATTTACCAAAAGCTTTACGAAGCGGGTTAATGAAGCCGATCAGTGAGGCCCTCCCGCACCGGGCCAGGGGTAAGAATTTCCTGTATAACACTTCGCTTGATGCGGTCGAACGTTACATCGACAGCGTGTCTCAGTTTGGAAGACTAAGAAAGGAATCGCTTTATTCAGACACGTTCAAAGAAGAATTTAATGGCAAGCGATCGAGCGAGGAAATCTACCAGGCGATCGCCGAAAGCGTTTCAACCGGAAATCCGATCGATAATTTGCTTTATCTCGATTCGAAAACATATCTGCCAGGCGATATCTTAACCAAGGTCGACCGAATGAGTATGGCTGCCTCCCTTGAGGCTAGGGTTCCGCTGCTTGATCAGGATCTGATCGATTATGTCACGCAGGAAATCCCGACCACCCTAAAACTCAAAGGTGACGTGACAAAATATATTTTCAAAAAATCTCTCGAGGGATTAGTACCGAAAGAGATCCTGTACCGCGAAAAACAAGGTTTTGGAGTTCCGATCGGAGAGTGGATCAACAGTCAACTTAAAGACAAGATCCGCGATACTTTACGTGAGAAAAAAACCGTCGAACGCGGCTATTTTGAACCGAAATATATCGAGCTGCTGCTTGACGAGCATTCAAAGGGCCGACGAGATCATTCTCATCCGCTATGGGTTTTGTGGATGCTTGAGCTTTGGCATCGGCGTTTTATCGATTCGTAAGCTAAAGGTTCTTGGATTAATAAACTAATTAGCGTTTTAATTAGAGTTAGAAGTGCGAGAGATGGAAATCAAAGACGGATCATACGAAGAATACGCACAGGTAGCGATCAAGCTTCACTACGAAAAAGACGAGCGTGAGCGCAACCTGTTGGTTGATTCCATCAAAGACAAGGAGATTCGACGCGTTCTCGATATTGGGTGCGGCGCCGGGCAGGATATGCTGCCATTTATCGAGAAGAAAGACGCGTTCTGTGTAGGAATTGATGTTGGCGAAGAGCTTGGACGGATAGGAAACAGCCTCGCGGACAAAACCGGATTTCGCGAGAGGATCGTGTTTACAAGGTCAATGGGTGAGGATCTGCCATTTGCCGATGAGAGTTTTGATGTGGTTTTGTGCCGGATCGCGATAACGCTGATGAATAATCAAAAGGCGATCGCGGAAGTGTCGAGAATTCTGCGCCCCGGAGGCGTTTTTCTGCTTAAAACACATTCACCGCAGTTTTATTTTGGAATGATAAAACGGAGATTTAGCAGCTTAAGCCCGCGCCAATTAGCCTATCCGATAATTTCACTTGCGGGAGGAACATTTCAATTGGTTACCGGTAAATACCCGGCGATAGAATTTTGGAAAGGGCGGGAAGTTTTTCAAACAAAGGGAACGCTGGAGCGCGAATTACGAAAACATTCAATGGAGATCAGACGTCTTATGCCCGACTCGAACTCTGAAGCTCCGTCGTATTATATTGTTAAGAATTAAAATATGAGTGCCGAAGAAACATCTTTATTGTCTAAGCTGAGATGGAACCTGCCTTGGCTCACAAGATACCCGCTTGAGAGGGCCGGAAGCCTGCTCGGCAGGACCCTGTTTGAGAAAAAACACATTGTTTTTACAATTGCCAACCATTTCGAACCGGCCTGGAGTCCCAACGGTTTGCTCGGGCTGGACGATCAACGGCGGAATCTTGACGATTATTATAAGTTGGCGCGAAAGACCGGGGAAGCGCTTATCGATGCCGACGGAACGAAATTCCGGCATACGAATTTTTACCCGGCGGAGCAGTATGACCG
>JABDJV010000135.1 GCA_013003295.1 Pyrinomonadaceae bacterium
GGGCAAGAGCGGTTTGCGGACCTAATTCGCTGGACCAGAAGAATTTGGTCAGTTATCCAAACATTATAATCGACATGCACACCCACCTTTTCAATGCCCGTTATGTTCCGCTTTACAAAGTGTTTCGAAGCCGGAAACTGCCGCGGGTAATTGCGGGCCCCCTGGCTTTTTTTATCCTCGCTTTGACCCAGAAATCAGACCTAAACAAGGCAGTCGATTTCGACATTGCCAAAGCAAGCGGAGACGAAATAGAAGACAGATTAGACAAAATCGCCAACGTCACCGTGGAGCAGATTTCCATTTTGCTTGCGGAGATTAACAGCTCGTTGGTGCGGAAAAAAAAGAATGTAGAACGAAACAATATTCTCGAGGCCTTTGAAAATACAGATCTCCACAAGGCATTGGTTGAAATCGAGAATGAGATCAAGGACGAAGAAGCTGCTCGGGAACTCAGGCTCGAGCACCTTTCCGATAACGAGATGGCGATGTTCGATTTCAAAAAAGGAATCAGTCTCGCCGAATCCAAACGCTTGTTTGGCGCTATATGGTGGCTGGTAAAGAAGTTTCTGAAAAAGGCAAAGGAGTACATCGAGAACTTTGTCGACTTCCTGGATTTTTTGATTACGATGATGAGAAGCGAAAAGAGTCTTTACCGCCGTTTGAATCGCTATTACAAGGAATCGAAAATCCCGAATTATTTGCTCGTTCACCATATGATGGACATGGCGAAACCCTTCTCGGGTAAGGCGAAGTTCAAATTCTATCCGAAGCAGCTAACGCGTATGACAAACCTCGAGCGCTTTTCTCAGGGAAATGCAATAGGCTTTTCGGCGTTTGATCCAATACGGTTCTGCAGACGCAACCGTGGGAGTGCGGACATCATCGCTCACATGAAGATCGCGCTGAGCCACGGAAAGGTTGGGTTCAAGTTTTACCCTCCGCTCGGTTACAAGGCTGCGGGCAATAGCGGTCGGAAGCTGGAGACTGTGATCGACATATTTCTTGACGAGTGCATTGAGAATCAAATTCCCGTCTTTACCCACTGCACCCCGGAGGGATTTGAGGTCATACCAAATTATTCGGGCGCGAACGCTCATCCAAATTTTTGGCGGGAGGCCCTTACGAAAAATGCGAAACGCAACAATTTGTTGCTCTGTTTTGGCCACGCCGGGGGCGGCGAACGAAAAATCAATAATAAAACAGTCCGGGGTTGGTTGTCCGATGATGACGAATGGAAGGACCCAAACAATTATGCGCGTCACGTTGCGGATTTGTGCCGCGAATTTCCAAACGTCTATTGTGAAATCTCATACATGACCGAGATAATCCACGACAATGACGAAAAGAATCTGTTTAAGGAAAGGTTGATCAAGGAATACTCGCAAGACGCGAGCTCGAATCCGCCGTTTTGCCTAAAAGACAAAATAATGTACGGATCTGATTGGCATATGCCGGAAATGGTGAATGATATCGACGAGTTTCTCGAAGATATTGTCGAAATATATTCTGATGCCACGCTAAAACCACACGCAAAGAAATTCTTTGCGATAAACGCAGTTAAGTTCTTGAATCTTCGTAACTTTGCTCGGAGGGCAGCTAAACAACTTAACAAAACATGTTCCAAGGAGCTATTAAGGAAGGTCGATTTGGCGGTTTGAACTTCAGCTCCATTTCGCTGACGATCGAGACATTGGAAACCTATAGATCGTTTGAACTGAAACGGTAGAAGGAGACAGTATGACTAAAATGATATTTCTTTGCCTCGGCCTAATATGGTTCTCTTCGTCATGGGGCTGCACCGCGTTTTCACAATCGAGCAATAAGAGCGCACCCCCTCAAAGCGATGAACCGGTTGCGTCCGAAGATGTTCCGCCCGCGGTTGCAGAGAGGGCGCGCCGTCTAGCAGAAGATAAACCCGCATTAAAAGAAGCATTTGATCAGTCCCGGGTCGTCTATATCGGGACCGAGATCATACGTTGGAAAACTGAAGACGGAGATGAAGATCCGAGGAAAATATACCGCGTTATCCACTATCGATATGATAACGATGCCGCAGTGCATTCAATCGTGAATGTCAGGGACGAGGCAGTCTTGCAGTCTCGGGAATATCCCCACCTCCCAACCGCTTTCTCCGCACAAGAGTTGAAAGAAGCCTCCGAATTGGCCTTAAAGGATGAGAGAGTGCGTGAGGGCCTCGGCGACGCTCTAAATCGGGCAGAGATTGAAGGGCTCGTGATACGAGCTTCGAGTAAAGATGATCCTTGGTTCGGTCGACGGGTGGTGCGGCTTTTGTTTCGCGTAGGCCAGTATTATCGTCGGAGACCTATCGTGATCGTCGATCTCACTGAGAGACGCGTGGTAGTGGAGAAGAAGGAGGATAACAAATGAAAGTATATAAGCTTTGGCGTTCCATGATGGGTCTTTTGGCTATCTTAGTTTGTTTCTACGTGACGGCTTCAAATACCGCTGCCCACCCTTGCCCTACATTTACGACACCTCCGGCCGGAACTCCAGGCAACATCGTAATTCAGGAATTTCCTCCAGGCGCCCAGATGCAGACTGCTTGGAAGGTCCGTTTCGCTCACGCCCGGGGGAAAGGACTTTACGTTACTGGGGCCTGGTTTAAGAAAGCTCCCAACGAGCAATGGATGCGAGTCCTTTGGGACGCGCGTCTCGCAGATATCTTTGTCCCTTATCATTCCGGTTCACCGCAGAGGAGGTTTTATGACCTTACCAACTTCGACTTCCCACTGGTCAAGGCAAATGCATCGGATGCAGGACCGTGCGGCAAAATTATCGACGGCAAGGTGATCCACCAGGTCCGGACACGTGGGATCCTATGGAAAAAGGATGAGCTCGTTGCCTCAGCCTATGAGTTGGCGTTGTGGGCGACGCTCGATTCCGCCAACTACAACTACGTCATGAGCTATGCTTTCCGTGATGATGGCACAATCGCGCTCCGGCTGGGTGCCACAGGACCCAACCTTCCGGGTTACGAGCGGGAAGCACACATGCACAGCGGTCTGTGGCGTATCGATATGGATCTAAACGGCTTTCCGTCAGACTCGGTCTATGAAGCTGCTCATATCGAAACAACCGCAGCACCAAGCGCCACTGACACGATTAACCCTTTTAACCGCGGCCGCGAAGGTTCTATCGATTGGGATGCGAATAAGTTTACGGAGCTTCACCTTCGTGACATAAAAAATAATTCTCATGGGAACAACATAAGTTATGAGTTTCGACCGGTCCGACGAGGTAAACCGGTGCATCAGGAGGTCTTCTCTCACGATGACTTCTGGGTGACCCGCTACCGGAATACTGAGCAGACTTACAAGATTGTTGATAGCTACGTAAATGGTGAATCCGTAATGAATACCGATGTCGTGGTTTGGCATATCAGCCCATTACACCACAACCCCAGAGACGAGGACGGGTACCCTGAGGGGAAAGATTGGAAAGGTGTCGCGCTGATAATGTGGGGCGGAATCGACCTGCGGCCGAGGAACCTGTTTGATAAGACCCCGTTTTTTCCTTAGAGGCAGGAAGACACTCATCCGTCGAGCATTTGGGGTGTGTTTCAGAGACCCGTCAACTGAGACGATCTGAGGTGCGAATGACAATCGCCCGAAGCTGGGTCGCACGGTGTTATTCGCTCAACCGCTCCCTCCACCCCTCATAGATCATCACCATCGCCAAAGTATCCAGCTCACAATACT
>JABDJV010000160.1 GCA_013003295.1 Pyrinomonadaceae bacterium
AGTATTGATAGACAGTTTTATTTTCGGTTTTTTTAGAAGCGTTCATTGCGTGCCGGCTTAGCGTTTTAGAATCTCATCCATCACCTCTGTAAATTCCCAGAAGCCTTTTTTCCCGACAACCCACTCCGCCGCCAAGAGCGCTCCGGATGCAAACCCTTCGCGGGATCGCGCAAAATGCTCCAGCAGAATCTGATCTGCGTTTCCATCAAATCCAACCCGGTGTGTTCCGGGCATATTTCCTGCACGGGTTGCCGTAACCGTAAAATCGTCCTTTATGTGTTCGGCAACGATCGACTTCAATTTCAAAGCCGTACCCGAAGGAGAGTCGACCTTTCTGGAATGATGTTGTTCTTCGATAAAGGCTTCGTAGGTTTCAAATTTCGCAAAGATCTCCGCAGCTTGATCGACCACCCGATAAAACAAATTCACGCCGATCGAAAAATTTGCGCCAAAAACGAATGAGCCGTTATGTGTACTTATAAGCTCCCTTATTTCGTCAAGCTCATTATTCCAACCTGTCGCACCTTCAACAAGTGAGATTCCCGCCAAACAAGATGCTTCGACATTCTTCCTCACGGCCGCCGCAACGCTGAAATCGATCGCGACATCGGCAGATCTCAACTCGTCGGCCAACTCAGAAGCAGTCAAATTCGATTCTGCTTCGTCGACCGTCACCGTTACTTCGTACTTTTTCTTGTCCGCTAAGGTCTCAATGAGTTGCCCCATTGCACCGTAGCCGATAATCGCAATTTTCATAATAATCTTATTAACCACATAGAAACATAGGAAGAATAGATTTTAACGTATTGCTATTGGCAAGAGTTACATGCTGTGTCCAATGTTTCATGGATTTATTCCTCTGGTAGTCTTCTATACAGATCGTTAACGAGTGTTTTTTGTCCCTGTTTGAAAATGTTTGTGCAGTTGAAGTTTATCAAAATCCCTTTTGGTGCTTTGAGTAATTTCATATAGGTCATGAGCTGGGCTTCATTTACGGGCAATAGGTCACCAACAGCTTTTAACTCAACCGCCAAACAGCCCTCAATAAATAGATCGCATCTCAATTCAGTTTCAAGAACTATACCTTTGAACTGCACCGGAACACTCAATTCAGTACGGAATCGGATCTTTCTACGAGTTAATTCATGCTTCATGCAGCGATGATAGACGCTTTCCAACAGTCCCGGTCCGGTTGCCTTGTGTACCTCAATCGCCGCGCCGACCACATCATACGTCAACTTATCCAAATATCTTTTCGTCATGGGAGTTAATTCTAAAACACAATAAAAGCAAAAAACCTGATGACTCCTGAATTAAAAAGTAGAACACAAATGTGAAGAGTGTTTCACGGGGTCAACCAATAGCTTCTTAGCCTATGCCCCCTATGTTTCTATGTGTTTAATAGCTTCTTCACCAGATTCTCATAAAGCGCAACCGCTTTTTCCAAATCTTTCTTCAACACAAATTCGTGTTTCGTATGCGCATCAAGTATCGAACCGGCACCAAGAAGAAGCGGCGTTCCCCATTTTGTCAAATACGGAATATCTGTTGTAAATCTAACGACCTTTTGCTTAAATCCTTCGACCTCAAGCATTTTCACAGGCAGACTGCACGACATGGTCTCGAGAGTAGCTCGTCCGCTAATTGCTTCCTGCAGAATTTTTTCGACGGGTTCGAGATCTGAGACCATCCGAATATGAAGCCCGGCTTCAGCCGACGGCGGCACGACATTCGTCTTTAACCCCCCTTTGATCGTGCCGATATTCAGGGTGGTTTCTCCAAAAAATTCATCCTTCGGAAGGTCCGCGTCCAGAATATCCTGAAGCACTTCGAGAATCTTCACGATCGCCGAATCGCCCATTTCGGGATACGCCGAGTGGGCCGCCTTTCCTTCTGTTTTCAGGGTCATTCTGAGCGAACCTTTCGAACCGATAGCCAGGTCCAGATCGGTCGGTTCGCCGTTTATCAGATATTTGCATTTTTCTGCGACCGGATGTTCATTGGCGACACGCGCACCCAAACCGGATTCCTCTTCATCAACGGTATAAAGCAAGCCGATCTTATCTATTCCCTCTTTCCTCAGATTCTCCGCCGCCACGATCTGCGAGGCAATGATCCCCTTTGCATCGCATGAACCCCGCCCGTAGATCTTTTCATCATCCTCGGTCGGCGGAATAAATGGCGGCACCGTATCCATATGGGTTGAGAGGAAAACTTCCGGGTTATCGGATGCCCAGGCGATCACATTTTTGCGTCCGTTCTCTACCTCCTGGAGCTCAACCTTGTATCCGAGAGATTCAAGATACCCACCCAGGAATTCTCCGACTCTTTGCTCATCACCGGAAATCGAAGGGATGCTCATCAGCTCGGTTGTCAGCTTAAATACGCTCATAATTCTATTTAAAAAAGGTCGTATGCAATTTTGAGATGACGTCCTTGACCTTTTCTTCTTCAACCACAAAGGTTAGGTTTACGCTTGAAGCGCCATGGGAAATAAGTGAAATATTTATATCCTCAATGGTTGAGAAGATCTTTGAGGCAAGCCCAGGCGAGGCACGTAATCCTTCGCCGACAATACAGACGACTGCGAATCCGTGTTTTACTTCGACATCGCCGAGTCGCTCAAGCTCAGTCACGATCTTATCCAGCGATTCGGTATTGTCGAGGGTCAGGGCGACGGAGACCTCCGACGTTGAAATAACATCGATCACCGTCCGGAAACGCTCGAAAACCTGAAAAAGGGCAGACATAAAGCCATAGCTTCCAAGCATACGCGCAGAGGAAATTCGTAGGATCGAGATTCCCGTTTTATGCGCAATTGACTTGATCTTGTTTGGCGAAACGTCACTTTTCGCCAAAACCATAGTGCCCTTTTCATTAGGCGAGTGAGAATTACAGACTCTCACAGGAATCGAATGATCAACCGCCGGTTGGATGGTTTTCGGATGCAGGACCTTTGCGCCGAAATAAGCTAGCTCGGCCGCCTCATTGTATGACAAAACATCTATGGTTCGGGCATCCGAACATATTCGCGGATCGCACGTCAAAACACCGGTTACATCGGTCCAGATCTGAACTTCTCTTGCACGCAGCGCCGCGCCGACAAGCGCGGCTGAGTAATCCGAACCCCCTCTCCCCAATGTAGTAGTTTCGCCGCTTCGGTTCGATGCAATAAAGCCGCCCATGATCGGAACTTCGCCCGATTCAAGCAGGTTGTTTAATTCCAGTTTGATGAAGTTTTCTGTTTCGTCCCAAATCGGTTTTGCCGAACCGTATTCGTCGTCCGTTACGATAACGCGGCGTGAATCAACCTGGCGTGCATTCAAACCATTCGCTTTGCAGACTTCCGTGAGCAGGCGTGAGGAAAGCTGTTCGCCGTAGGAGACGATCGCATCTCTGAGCATTTGAAGAGGAAGGCTGCGCCGTTCGACACGAAGCAGCAATCCCGATAATTCTTCTTTGGCCAAATCCAATTCGGCCAAAAATGCCTTCTTACGGGTTTTATCGAGCAATTCGTCTGCCACTGCCTGGTGACGGTCGAAATGTTCCTTAAGCGACGTAAAACCCTCGCCCGATTCGCCATTTTTTGCGACCTCAAACGCATTTAGCAATGCATCTGTAAATTTTGCCATCGCTGAAGTTACGATAATCGGCAAATCATCTTTTTGGCTCGCAACGATCTTCGCAACCCGCAGAAATGCTGCGGCATCCTTTACGGATGTACCGCCGAATTTCATTACGGTTGGAGTAATCTTTTCGTTCACTTCAGTTGAGCCTAATTTTCTTCTAAACTCTGCATTTTAGCAGGTTAAATATTCTTTAGCCATTCCGAAGTATGCGGGGCCAAATCCGGATTCTGGACGAGTTCGTGTTTTAGTCTTTCCAGATCGGCAGGCAAATCGACGTCATACCAAATCGGCAGAAAATCAAGCAATAGTTTTTGCATTTCGGCGTTTCGTTTCGTCTGTGCAAAGGCCCTTGGCGAACCCCATTCGACACCGTCAAATATCCCCGGTCCTGCCGATTTCAAACCAAGCAGATAAAATCCGCCATCTTCGCTTTCACCAATTACGATGTCCGACCCGGTTCCCAGTTTCCTAAAGGCCCGCGCGATAAACTCCCTCGGGAACGTAGGGCTGTCCGTCCCGATCATCACGACCGATTCGAATCCGACCTGAAACGCGTATTCGAACGCTCTATGCATACGCTCACCAAGATCGGTTCCTTCTTGTTCGATAAGAATATGTTGTTGAGGTAGAATAGCTTTCAATCGTTTTTTATGATGTGCCGGGGTATAAGCGATTATCGGCTCGCAGTTTGTTGAAGCGACCCTTTCCTCAGCATCTTTTAACAAAGCCGTTGCCAGTTCGGCTGACTGGGCTTTGGAAATGTACGGCTGCATTCTGGTCTTCACATCGCCGCCGACCGGAACCTTTACCATTATTATGACTGTTTCTTTCATAAGGAATAAATTCGAAGGATCGCAGCATTCATAATAAGAATTTATGAGGAGGAAATGCAAAAGATATGCCCTACGATCTAGATATTGAAGCGGCTGTAAACGCAAGGTACGGTGCTGCGGCAACGGCGGTGGAACAAGCACTTTGCTGTCCGGTTGAATACGACCCCCAATTTTTGAAGATTTTGCCTGATGAAATTATCGAACGCGATTATGGTTGCGGCGACCCCTCGGCATTCGTTAAGGAAGGAGAAACGGTTCTTGACCTGGGCTCCGGAGGCGGAAAGATATGCTACATAGCCTCGCAAATCGTTGGCAGGAAAGGGTCGGTGATCGGGATCGATACAAACCTGGAAATGCTTTCATTGGCCAAAAAATACCGCGGCGAATTGGGAGAGAAAATCGGATATTCAAATGTGGATTTTCGTTACGGCAAGATCCAGGATTTGAAATTGGATCTGGAATTGGTCGATCAATATCTGAAAACAAAGCCAATAAGATCGGCGGAGGATTTTGCTGAATACGAAACCTTTCTGCAAAACTCAAAGGCCGAAAGCCCGCTCATTGCTGATAAATCCATCGATGTCATCTTGTCTAATTGTGTTTTGAACCTGGTCAGGCCCGAGTTTAAGATTCAGATGTTTGAAGAGATGTTTAGAGTTCTAAAGAGGGGCGGGCGAGTTGCAGTCTCGGATATTGTTGCCGACGAGGATGTACCGCAACATCTCCAGGATGATCCCGAGCTTTGGAGCGGCTGTATATCCGGGGCGTTTCGTGAAGACGCGTTTATCGAAGCGTTCGAGAAGGCCGGATTCTATGGAATGGAAATCGTTAAACGAGATGAAGAGCCCTGGCAGACTATTGAAGGAATTGAGTTTCGCGCGGTTACGATCGTCGCCTATAAAGGCAAACAGGGCGAGTGCTTAGAACGCAATCAGGCAGTCATCTATAAAGGCCCCTGGAAAAAGGTCCTTGATGATGACGGGCATATGCTCAAGCGGGGTGCTCGGATGGCTGTTTGCGACAAGACATTTAAAATCTTCCAGGAAGAGCCATACGCATCTGAGATTGTCGCCGTCGAGCCGATCGAAGATATCCCGCTTGAAAATGCCGGGGAATTTGACTGCCAACGCACGGCGAAGCGCCATCCGAGGGAGTCAAAGGGTTTGGATTATAAACTGACCGAAACCGGCGAAAATTGCGGACCGGATGGAGATTGTTGCTAAAGTGAAGACAAAACTGAAACTGCAGGATTACCGTCCCGGTGCGATCGGGTCATTGCTGGATGAATACGAGCGAGCGGTGTATGACCTCAAAAAAGTACTGGAAGATGTCAGTGACGACGCTTACGTATTGGTCGCCGACGCCGAGACCAAAGACGAAGACTGCCGTTCGATCGAAACGATAATGAATCACGTCGTTCGCGCGGGAAAACATTACATACGGTATATTCGTGAATCCCTTTCAATGGAAGCTTCTCCGGTCGAGAGCAGCAAGTTTGCGAAAGATGACATCGCCGTTGAGCTAGACAAAGTGATCGCCGAAACCGAGGCGGTCTTTCTCGGCCGCTGGGATGAGATCAATGAAAAAATGACGAGCGTTTATATCAATTCAGGTTGGGGCGTTCGCTATAACATCGACCAAATGCTGGAGCACGCGGTCGTTCATATTCTGCGTCACCGGCGTCAAATTGAGAAGTTTAAATTGATATTGGAAAACAATTGAAACGGCAGACACGCGCACAGGCTGCCGGGATTTCCGTTGGTTTTACAAAGATAATTTTATGAGCTACTACGAAGAGGAAGATTTAGGACGTTTCGGTGAAGTCGGTAAGAATTCGCCCGAATTGTTTGAGAAATTTATGGCATGGTACGAAGCCTGCCAGGACGAAGGCGCGCTTTCAAAACGTGAGAAGGCCTTGATCGGATTAGCGGTCGCCGTTACGATCCAATGCCCGTATTGCATCGATGCGTTTACCCAGAGCTCGATGGAAAACGGTTCAAATATAGAGCAAATGACCGAAGCAATGCATCTCGCCTCAGCGATCCGCGGAGGCGCATCGTTGATCCATGGGGTCCAGTCCCACAACGCGCACGACAAAATTTCGATGTAGATACCGACGAATCTGATGAAAATTGACCACAGATGAATACAGCTAAGTCAGATAAATATGAATCGTTCCTTTCTTTATCTTCTTCAATCTGTGTTCATCTGTGGTAATTCATAACTAACGACTTATGACGACAACCGCACAAATACAAATTACCCGCCGCGATGGTAAACCCGCGTTGCCGGATTCGGCTGTATCCTTTGAGGATAAGCTCGTTGAGAATGGGCTTCAGCTGCGCTCGGTTGAAGTCGATATTCTTCAGGTAAATGTAGGCAAACTGTGCAATCAGACTTGTAAACATTGCCATGTCGATGCTTCGCCCTCAAGAACCGAGATCATCGATCGCGGAACAATTGAAGATTGTTTGCAGGTATTGCGTGATTGCAGTATTCCGACTTTGGATATCACCGGCGGAGCGCCCGAGCTCATCCCGGATTTTCGCTATTTTGTGGCTGAAGCCCGAAAGACAGGGGCAAATGTAATCGTCAGACATAATTTGACCGTTATGTTTGAAGAGGGTTTTGAAGACCTGCCCGCATTTTTTGCCGAGAATAGGGTCGAACTCGTGTGCAGCCTGCCGTATTTTATGCAGCAGCAGACAGATGCGCAGAGGGGCGCAGGAGTTTTTGAAAAAAGTGTTGCGGCGCTTCGAAGACTCAATTCAGCGGGCTACGGAAACGATAAAACCAGTCTGATCCTGAATCTTGTATACAATCCCGTAGGTGCCTTCTTGCCGCCGGACCAATCTGCAATTGAGAGCGACTTCAAACGGGAATTGAAGCGGCGTTACGATATTGTTTTCAACAATTTATATACGATCACAAATATGCCGATCGCACGGTATTTGGATTGGCTGCGGCGTTCGGGTAATGAAGAAAGTTATATGAGCAAACTTATCGATTCTTTCAATCCGCGAGCTGTTGAAGGATTGATGTGCCGAAACACTCTGAGCGTAGATTGGCTTGGCAATCTATACGATTGCGACTTTAATCAGATGTTGGAAATCCCGGTGAACCCGGCTCTCGGTCAGACAATACGGGATTTTTCTCAGCGAAAGTTTGTTGATCGTGAGATCATGACGAATTCGCACTGTTTCGGCTGCACAGCGGGTCTGGGTTCAAGCTGCGGCGGTAGCGTTGCGCCTGATTAGACCGGTAATATCGTGCGGTTCTAGTGAAAATTCTAAGTCTCTGAACCTTTTAACCTGAGCAATCCCAATTCCAGAGGAAGCTAAAAACATCGCGTCCGAATCGTCCAGCGCTTCAGGGGGTTCCTCGACTTCAAAAACTTCTCGCTGCTCCAGTATTAACTCGCGTGTCGTTCCCGGAAGACACCCGGTTTTCAAGCTCGGGGTAAATAGTTTTTCATATTTCAGCCAAAAGACATTTGCCATACAAGCCGAGGTGATCTCATTATTTTCATTCAATCGGAGAGCCTCATACATGCCCCTTTTTGACCGCGCTTCTTCAAGCGCAAGTGTGTTTTCAAGATAATTGCAGGATTTCACACCGGTAAGGGGTGAAGCGGAATTGATTCTAAACGGCGAGACCGAGAGGCCTATATCGATTGGGCGTGGGCGCGTGTCTGCGGATTGGATCAACAGGGATGTTTTCGGGCCAATCCCGCTGTTCCAGATCTGACTTTCGGATTCGTCAAAGAAGGTGATCCGGCATCTACCATCGGAAACCGCATTTTCTTTAATAACCTGATAGAGCGATTCCTTTACCTTTTCCTTGTCATGACCAGATCGATCGATCCCGAGCTTTAAGGCGTCCGAGCATAAGCGCCGCC
>JABDJV010000180.1 GCA_013003295.1 Pyrinomonadaceae bacterium
GATAAAAAGAAACTCGGACCGAATGGGCTTTCGTTTGGAGGGAAAACCGCTAAGCCGCTTAAACGATTTCGAGATCGTATCAACGTCTGTAAGTTTTGGTACGATTCAGCTGCTTCCAACCGGACAACTGGTAGTTTTGATGGTCGATCACCAAACGAGCGGCGGATATCCAAAGATCGGACACATCATTGGGCAAGATTTGCCGATCATCGGACAATTGGGCGCAGGGGATCGGGTCCGTTTCGAATTGGTCAGTGTTAAAGAAGCCGAAGACCTGACGCTGAAATTCGAAAAAGATTTGCGTTTTCTTAAAATGGGCTTAAGATTTAAGTCCAACAAATAAAATGTTTTCTGTCGATTTAAATTGCGATATGGGTGAAAGCTTCGGCGCCTGGAAGATGGGTAATGATGCCGAATTGATGAAGTATGTATCGTCCGCGAATATCGCCTGCGGATTCCATGCCGGTGACGCGACGACGATGCGCGAAACCGTCGAACTTGCCATTGAAAACGCCGTGGCAATTGGCGCGCACCCAAGTTTTCCCGATCTACAGGGCTTTGGCAGGCGTTCGATGTCATTGACGCCCTCAGAGGTTTTTGACACGGTTTTGTATCAGGTTTCGGCACTAAAAGGCATTTGCGACGCTTCCGGCGGAAAACTCCACCACGTAAAGCCTCATGGTGCACTGTATAATCAGGCGGCGCGAAGTAGGGACCTCGCGAGGGCGATCTCGGAATCGGTAAAAATTATCGACCCATCCCTTATTTTATACGGGCTCTCCGGAAGTTTTCTGATATCGGAAGCCGATGCGATCGGACTTGGAACCGCTAGCGAGGTATTTGCCGATCGAACCTATCAGGAAGACGGGAGTTTGACACCAAGATCTGAGCCGGATGCGTTGATTAACGATTCTGACGAAGCACTGTCGCAGGTACTGCAAATGATTAAGAACCAAAAGGTTACCGCACAAAATGGGGCAGAGATCGGTATAAAAGCTGAAACAGTTTGTATTCACGGTGACGGTGAACATGCGCTGACATTCGCAAAAGCAATTTCCGAGAAATTAACGCAAAATGAAATCGTAATTCGTCCCGGCGCCATTGGTCGGACTGAAAATTTGAGCAACTAAAGAGCCCGTTTTGTAAAACCGGCTGCGAGGAACGGATCACAGGCTTTAGATTTTCTTAACAATGAAAGAGCGAAAGAAACTCTCATCGGTAATCCTAGGCGCGGCATTTCTTATGGCGACCTCGGCCGTCGGACCCGGCTTTTTAACGCAAACGGCTGCATTTACAAAAACACTTTTGGCGAGTTTCGGATTTGTGATCCTGATCTCCGTCGTGATAGACATTTTCGCCCAGCTAAACATATGGCGGGTGCTGGCGGTTAGTGGGAAGCGCGGTCAGGATGTGGCCAATGAAACGATTCCGGGAAGCGGTTATCTACTGGCGGGTTTGATTGTTTTTGGCGGATTGGCATTCAATATTGGAAATATTGCGGGCGCAGGTTTGGGGTTAGAAGTACTTTTTGATTTAAAACCGCAATATGGAGCCGCGATCAGCGCGCTTGTCGGTATCGCTATTTTCTCGTTCAAGGACGCTGGACGGGCGATGGATCTTTTTGTGAAATGCCTTGGGTTTTTGATGCTCGCCTTGATCGTCTACGTCGTTGTCGTCTCACGGCCTCCGATCGCCGAGGCCGCATTTCGCACTTTTTACCCGGAGACAATTTCACCGTTTGCGATCGTCACACTGGTTGGCGGAACGGTCGGCGGATATATAACCTTTGCCGGTGTTCACAGACTTATTGATGCCGGAATCTCAGGACAAGATTCATTAAAGGAGGTAAACACTTCCGCGACCACCGGGATACTCCTTACCGCAGTAATTCGATTCCTTTTATTTTTAGCCGCGTTTGGCGTCGTCGCAATGGGATTGACTATCGACGACAAGAATCCACCGGCGTCCGTTTTCCAAAATGCGGCAGGAACCCTAGGCTTTAAGCTCTTTGGGCTGGTGATGTGGGCTGCCGCTATTACATCGGTCATCGGCGCGGCCTATACATCCGTTTCGTTCCTTAAGACCTTTCACCCGAAAATATCGGAAAGATCGAAAGAATTCACGATCGCCTTTATTGCATTTTCTACCCTGATATTCGCTTTTATTGGAAAACCCGTTTTGGTTTTGATCCTTGCAGGTACATTCAATGGATTTATTTTGCCGGTCGGGCTTGCGC
>JABDJV010000198.1 GCA_013003295.1 Pyrinomonadaceae bacterium
GTCTGGAGCAGGCTAAGCCGCTTAAAACAACCGACGTTCCAAATTGGGAGATCATGTTCTTTTCTTCAAAACGGATTCGTAAACCGGTTAAGTAAAAACCACCGGAGCAAAAATTGATCTAAGACGCATTCTTTCGAGGTTTCGAACTGCTTGAAATGTTAACAAGCTTCCAGTCTCCCTTAATCTTTGACCAAACTTGAGTTCCGGCTCCGCCAGTCGGCAACACCTCTCCAGATTTTAGCTTAAGCACAGCCTTGAATTCATTAACCAACACGGCATTGCTTTGGTCGATCACCGTAATCTTAACCCGATCAAATTCCAGCGAATCATACCTCTCTACCGATGCAATTCCCTCACTGTATAGCTTCTTAAAATCATCAAAAGAATGAAATACCGTTCCATCTTCGTTAAGAAAGGTGAATTTTTCGCGGGCGATAAACGATGTATATCGGTCGACATCGAGCGATTTTGCAGCCTCCTGCAAATCCCGAAAGGAACGGTTAATCGACTTTTTGATTTCATTCTCATTAACTTCCGCCAAACGTGATTCGCCGCCGCAAGAAATAAGCAGCAAAGACATTAAGATCAGGAAAAATATAGGTCTTCTCATATTCATAGCCTTTACCTTTATTTTCTTTTCAAAAGCTTCGTTTCTGCTGTCGCTCTCGCTACCGCCGCCCTCGAAAACGGAAAAATGCTCGACTTCCCCGTTCTCCATGATTCAAACTGATCTTTCCAATGCGGCGATTGCGAATCACCGCTTTGCCCCAATGGTATGACATGCCTTGTTTCATCCCAGGCCCCCGGTTTTGCGATATGCCTCATGGAGACACTTCCTCCAACATTCGGCGTCTGACCGCTTCCATCGACATTTGTGAAGCTCGCTTTAAACTGCCCGCCGATCAGGGGTGCCAATGCCAATGGATGTTGGAATGAAGTCGTTCGATACTTGCCCCAAAGCCAGCTCTTTTTGTCATCCCCAAATCCTTTTCGCTTTTTCAGCGCAGCGATTGACTTCGAATCGCATGCACGCACTAGTTTGTTCCAATTATCATATTGTCTGGGAAGCCACAGTCTTTCGTCGTTGGGAAACGCCCAGGGGATAACCGTCTGCCTGATTTGCCATTGGGAGGCTGGTTTATTGGCTGCTGCGATCTCTCTGCCGACACAACGATTTATTTCATTTGCAACGGTCGCGCCGACCGAATCTGCCGTCATTTTTCCATCCCATCCTCGAAGGACCGCAATTGTCCCGGCCGATGCTGCGTTCCTTTTTACTAACTCTTTTGAAAAGGCAGCGAGCGGAAGATTGAACGTATCGTGCTGTATGTCTCCAATAAAATCCAAGGTGACCTTGTCTTTAGATTTGATCATCTCGAGTATGCGGCGCGCCCGCCAGGGGGCCGCAAATTGCCGGTTCATTTGCTGGTATTTGTAACCGGTTCCGACGATCCTCTGATTTGCGGTTACTATAAACCCGCTTTCCGGATTGTAGAGGCTGGGCAGCTCGTCAAACGGTATATTTCCAAGCCAATCACCACGATCCGTCGAACCGTCATACGGGATTTCTCCGAAGCCGCTGCGCCGAATCGGTATCTTTCCGGCAACGTACCAACCGATGTTGCCAACTGTGTCTGCGTAAACAAAGTTCTGCGACGCTCCGCCATAGGTTCTTAGCGCATTTTTGAAATCTTTCCAGTCTTTCGCTCGATTTAGCAAAAAGAAGGCATCAAATTCTTGATTTTTCGGGTCCCGCGCCGTCCATTTCAATGCTATTTTTTTTCCGTTATCCTCCCGAAACACAACGCCGTTTCTGGTTTCAACGATTTTCAGCTCTTCGCTTTCGAGTTTTGGCGACATCAAATTCGGACGAAATCGAATTGTCTCTGTTCTTACTTTCGGTTTCTTCCATCCTTGCGGCGTTAAATATTCACCCTTTTCATTAAAATCCTCGATATATAGATCCTGAACATCGGGCCCGACATTGGTGGCTCCCCACGCGATCGACGAATTATGGCCGAGCACGATACCCGGAACTCCCGGGAATGTAACTCCCGATACGGTCATTTCGGGTGTTGATAGGTGGGTTAAATACCAGATTCCCGGTGCGGTCCCCGGAAGATGAGGGTCGTTCGCTATGATCGCTTTTCCGTCGGCCGTTCTCTTTCCCGATATCACCCAGTTATTACTTGCCGCCAGCCGTTCGGCATAAAAACCAATTCGCGAAAGCGAGTTCTTCCTTAACGATTTTGCTTGCTTGATAAACTCGTTAAGCTTTGGGCTGAATTCTACTGCAAGTTCGCTGCCAGAACGCTCCTTCTTACTAGAAGCAGCTTCATCTTTACCAAACAAAATGAGATCGCTTGGTGTGACCTTGCTGGTCAGGGCATTATATTTTTCTTTTGAAAGTGCCTTTTTCAGGGCGACTTGGTTAAGGTCTTTCCACCACGTCGTGCTAAGGCCGTCAGCAAGGATCTTTCCAATCACGATCGTATCGGTCGCGTCCCATTTTTCCGGTCGGTACTGAAGAATTTGAAACTCGATCGGAAGCGACTTTTGATCAAGCGTTTCAGTGTAGGCATTTACACCGCGCGCATAGTCCTCCAACGCCTTTCGTAAATTCGGGTTCATGACACTCAGACTCTCTTTGGCTATTTCAGAAAAACCAAAACGACGCCAACGCTTGTCTTCATTCAAAATGCGTTTCCCAAACAATTCGGCGAGTCTTCCACGGGCAACGCGCCTGAGAAGATCCATTTGCCACAGCCGGTCGCGCGCCGTTTCGAATCCCTGGGCAAAATAAAGATCGGCATCGTTCTCCGCCTTTATATATGGTATCGATCGTGAATCCCGCCGAACAATGACATCCTCCTTCAGCCCGGATACCTCGACGCTCGAGTCGATTTTCGGCACTGCCTGTGCATAGCAGGAGGTAAAGGAAAATGTCAGAAATGCAAAGCTAATGATTATCGCTATATTTTTATTCATATCTTATCGAGAGGACGGTTTGGATTTTCGCGGCGGATAAGACTGTCAGAAATGTGATCCTCAACCCAAAATCTTATCAAACCCGGTTTTGCAAACGTCATCTCTAATAAGTTAAACTTTCATAATTTTCTAAGCAACTTTGCCAGAGGAGAATATATGACAAAAATACTAAAGGTTTTGGCGGTTTTTTGTGCATCGTTCGTGCTTATAGTAGCCTGCACGCAGACCGAAAAACCTGAAGCAACGAATCAGGCTGACACAAATGCTAACGCAAAAGAATCAAAAACACCGGTGGAAATTGTCTCCGGCAAGGACATCTATGTTACTAATTGCGCAAAGTGTCACAAGGAAGATGGAACCGGCGGGAAAGTAGAAATTGAAGGCAAAACCCTAAAAGCCGACAATCTGACGACCGAAAAGATGAAGAAAGAACCTGACGAGGAATACTTCGAATATATCGAAGATGGAATTCCTGAGGAAGGGATGCCCGCGTTTAAGGACATCTTAAAAGAGAGCGAGATAAAAGAAGTTGTAAAGTATATTCGTGAAGAACTTCAAAAGTAACGGATTTGTTATGCCCCCCCATTTAAACGGGAGATTTCGAATTATGTCAAAGACAACAGGTCTTGTCCTTTTAGCGACGATCGGAGCCTTTATTTTCAGCATCTATGCTTTCAACGGCGACGAAAGCGAGGCGTCAAACTTACCGCCGAAGGAGACTTCTATCTACGAATTTACTGTGACTAACATCGACGGAGAGGATGTCAATCTAAGAAAATATAAAGACCATGTGCTGCTGTTTGTAAATACTGCAAGTAAATGCGGCTATACCCCGCAGTATAAAGGCTTGCAGGCGATTTATGACAAGTACAAAGACCAGGGATTCTATGTTTTAGGCTTTCCGGCAAATAACTTTGGCGGACAAGAGCCGGGTTCGGAAAAGGAAATCAAGGAATTTTGCACGCTTCGTTATAGGGTGACATTTCCAATGTTCGCAAAAATCTCGGTAAAAGGTGATGACCAGCACCCGCTCTACAATTATTTAACCAGCAAGGAGACCAATCCGAAGTTTGGCGGCGAGGTCACCTGGAATTTTAATAAGTTTCTTGCCAATCAGGATGGCGAGATAATTGCACGCTTTTCGTCCAAGGAAGTTCCTGAAAGCAAGGAAGTGACAAGCGCGATTGAAAAAGCCTTGGCGCGCAATTCGGCCAAGTAACTCTCGCGACAGATGAATTTTACGAAACTTTTATTTGTATTTTTGACGATAACTGTGCTGCTGATCGGCGGCGCAGTTTTTTGGTTGTATAACGCTGTCAGTTCTCAATATGAACATTCGAAAGCTGAGGAATTTATAACCATCGAAAAAGGTACCTCCCCAAATGCGATAATTGGTAAACTCACTTCGGAAGGGATCATCAAAAACCCACTTGCCACGCAGATTTACCTGCGCACATTTGGTGATGCGAGCCAGTTAAAAGCGGGAGATTATCAATTTAAGTCGCCGATCTCAGCCCTGGGCGTTCTGGAGGAGCTCAAAGCAGGAAAAGAACGCACGGTAAAGCTGACTATTCCTGAAGGCTGGACGCGGTTTGAGATCGCTAAAAGGGTTGCGAGCAGGTTTAAAAGCGATCCTCCGATGGATGAAAAGGCAGTTTTCTACCTGATGAATGATGTTTCTCTTATAAAGGACATCGACCCGCGCGCTAAAAACCTCGAAGGTTATTTGTATCCAACGACTTATGAGTTCTCCCCTGAGGCGACACCCCAAGAAATTATCAAGCGGATGGTGAAGCAGTTTAAGAAAACCTGGAAGCCGGAATGGACGGTAAGGGCTCAGCAACTCGGCAAGACAAATCAAGAGATCGTGACCATCGCCAGCCTCATCGAAAATGAATCAAAAGTGGATGAAGAGCGGAAAATAGTCTCTTCCGTGATTTACAATCGGCTTGATAGAAGAATGGCACTTGGGATCGACGCGACCAACGTTTACATCGCCAAACTCCTTGGAAAATGGGATGGCGTGATCCATAAGAGTGATATTGAGATAAACCATCCGTACAATACAAGGAAGATCTCGGGCCTCCCTCCTGGACCGATCTCTTCAGCGAGCAAAAGTGCACTTGAGGCGGCGCTAAATCCGGCGAAAACCGAATACCTCTACTATGTTCTTAATGTGGAGAAAAACGACGGATCGCACAATTTTTACGCGTCAGCTGCCGAATTTGAGCGCGGAAAAGCAAAATATCAAAAATGGCTGGCTGAGCAGCGGAGAAAATAGGAAAATATCCTTTTTAAGTCGGCTTTCAAATACTTCGATGGCAACAACTTTCACAGTACCGAAGGCGAAATTGCGAATCCTGGCTGGTTTTTCCATGATCGCGGCTCTTATTGCATTTTTTAGTCTAAGCTACCCAGCCGTTCAAAAGGCCGATCAACCTACGGTTGAGTACGCGGAGACGACAAAGACAAAACCCGCCAAAAAAAAAGAGGTTTCTGAACACAGCATCCATATCAACAGAGTCGATCTTAGACCGACGTTTCGTCTGGCGGTCTTTCTGCTTATGACTTTGAGCCTGTTTCTCCTGCTTTGGCGTGGGGCTTTGCTGCTCACGGCCGTTATGGAACTCCTCACTTTTGGAACCTACGTACTTTGGTTCATCCAAACTTTGTACCAACTCTATGAATCCGAGACCGCGGGGTTGACGATCAAAAACCTAATCGTGAATTTGGGAAATTTGTTTGATTATCTGTCATTTTTTGCCGTTCTTGCGCTTCTGGTTTGGCATACCAGTTTGATTTCCCGTATGCTTCGGAAAGGCCGAACGGAACAACTCTCGTAAAATGATAAAACTACTCGCCCTGGATCTTGACGGCACCCTTCTGGATTCAAGGGGCAAAATACCGGAAGAAAATACTCTCGCAATCCGAAGCGCCGAAGATAAAGGCGTACTTGTTACGATCGCGACCGGTCGACGCTTTAGAGACGCCCGCCCGGTGGCGCTTGAGATTGGTTTTAATGCTCCGATAGTTACACATAATGGCGCATTGCTTAAATTTGCAGAATCGCTCGAGATATTTGATAGCTCAAGCATTGGTTTAAAGACCGTAAACGAGATCCTGCGGGTTGGAAAAGAATTTGGCGGCGAGGCTCTGGTCAGTACTGATCCGCATGGAAAAGGGACACTGCTTTACGAGACGGTCTCCGAAGAGAACATTCCGCTGCAGCGGTATATCGTCTGGTCAAGACTCCTGCACGGAGACGAAGCAGAAGAGGCCGTTCACCACGTTGAGGACCTTAATGCGGCTATTGGTGAGACAGAGGTAATACACATTTCGTTTTCAGGCACTTGCGACCCGATGTTCGAGCTACAGCAAATCCTGGAACGTGAGCTGGGTGAAACCGTAAATATTCTTGCCACCCGCTATCCGCATCTGGATTTCACACTTCTCGACATATTGCCTCCCGATACCTCAAAAGCGACCGCGATCGAAATTCTCGCTTCTAAACACGGCTTAACCGAGGAAAACGTTATGGTGATCGGTGACAATTTCAATGATCTCGAGATGCTGGAATACGCTCGAACGGCGGTAGTTATGGGAAACGCGGATGAGAGTTTGCTTCAAAGAGAAGAATTTTATACAACATTAAGTAATAATGAAAACGGCGTTGCCGCAGCAATTAATAAATATATTTTAGGAGATATAAATGGCTAACAGAACAGCAGTTATTGAAACGAACAAAGGCACGATAAAGATCGAATTATTGGAAACGGATGCACCAAAAACCACCGAGAACTTTCGGCTATTGGCTGAAAAGGACTACTACAATGACGTGATCTTTCACCGCGTGATAAAGAACTTTATGGTTCAGGGCGGCGATCCGCTTGGTGAAGGATATGGCGGAGAATCGGCTTGGGGTGGAAAATTTGATGACGAGATCGATCGCGATTCGCTGCTCTATCAAGGGCCGTATGAAAAAGGCACGGTTGCAATGGCGAATTCAGGGCCAAATACAAACGGCTCTCAGTTTTTCATAATGCACGTCGATTATCCGCTTCCGCCAAGCTACACAAAATTCGCAAAGGTAGTTGAAGGGCAGGATGTTGTTGACACGATTGCCGAGGTCGAAACTCATCCCGGCGATAAACCGGTCGAACCAGTCGTAATGGAAAAGGTCTTTATCGAAGATTAGTTGAGCATTAGATTTGAGGTTGGCGGGTGTGTTTTCAAACCAACACATCTGCCATTTTCACGTTAGAATATGAGGGCAGTAGTTCAGAGAGTTTCCAGTGCGAGTGTTTCC
>JABDJV010000201.1 GCA_013003295.1 Pyrinomonadaceae bacterium
CATATAGGCCGTTCCCAGCTCTATATTCAGCCGGGGGTTATACAACGTCGAACCATAGATCGTTTCGGCGCTTGCGCCATATTTTCGCGCCATCATTCGCGCGGTCGGGATCAGAAGCTGCATCAAACCATAGGCGTTTGCGCTGGACTTTGCGTTTGGATCAAAGATCGTTTCCTGGCGGATCAGGCCGGCAACCTGATAGGGATCAAGACGGCGCCTATTCGCCCAGTATTTGATGTCATTCCAATGGGTCAAAGGATAAAAAATATCCCATTCTTCGCGACCCATTTCCTCCGGAAACATCTGCGAATAATCGGGATAGCTCTTTCTCATGGTCAAAAGAGCATTTACGTTGTCGCCTTTCATACGATAATGTTTCGCAAGCGACAGATTTATCCTCGGACTGTTATTTGCCGTTTTTTTCGCGATCCGCAATTCTTCCCGTGCCCAGTCAAACAAACCAACTGTAGAGAGCTGCTCGGACTTTTCAGCAAGCGCAAGTTCTTTCGGAGTTGCGGTTTCAGCGGCGACTGTAACGACCTTCATATTTGCAACTGCTTTCGGGATCAGTGAGCCCGCCGGAAATCTGGCCGGAGTCTGACATTGGCCCCGTTTTCTTATGTTCGCCACCTTTTCCAGCGCCAGATAGCCGTACCAATTTGCCCCATAGCGATAGGCAACGGCATCGTATAGCGCACAAGCCTCTCTGATCTTCCCGGCTTTTTCGGAATCACGCGCGGCCCAATAACCGGATTGTCCGCGATGCGAATTGTCTTTATCGACATATCGGGCAAGATGCTCGGTGAGCATTCTTGAGGAAACCCTGTAATTTTTCTTTTGGTGTTCGAGCCAGGCCAGCTCGAAATGAGCCTTGGTAACATCGATCGCGTTCGGATAGGCCGCGACAGCCATCTTTAAGAAGTAGGATTCTTGTAGTTTCCTGCGTTTGTCACGCGCAGCCAATCCGGCGTCGATAAGAGCTTTTGGAGTCCACTTGCCGCGTGGAAACTTCTGCCTCATCTCCGCAACCATCTGTTTCGCATCGGACCAGTTTCCAAACTTTGCCGAGCCAACGATAAACTGATAAAACGCTTCTTCCTTTTCTTTCGCGGAAAGCGGAATTGAATTAAAAACTCCCCGGGCCTGAGGTATCTGACCCGATCTCGCCTGTGAAGTAAGCTGTTTCAGTTTGATTGAAGAATCCATGTTACGCCCGAAATAACGTGCAAACTCTTCATAGGCTGCCGCAGCATTCCGGTAGTTCTTCTTACTAAAGAGTATGTCAGCCTTAGCCAGACTCTCTTCAGCATTTCTTGGCGTTAAGCCTTGCTCCAGTTCTTTGAGTTTTGCCTCGGCTTCATTTCCGGCCAAGGATCCGGCACCGTAAAAATATGTCTTTCGATAATATTCGATCGCTTTCGGATCGTCTGAATTCTTCTCGTAGGCTTTTGCGGTCAAGAGAAGTGCCTCAGCGTCCTTCTTTTCGATCAGGGTTTTTAAGATCTCCGGCACCTTTGCGGTCAGCCCACTTTCATAGGCACTTTCCGCCCACAGCAATTTTGCGTCTCGAATCCTCGTGGAGCCGGGATATTTTTGAATCAGGGTGGAGAAAACCTGGTGTGCTTCGCCGCGCCGCTGCGCCTTCAGAAGCGCTTTTCCGCGAAGCCAAAGAGCGTAGTCCGAAATGGAGGTCTTTTGCTGAAAAACGTCGCTGCTTAAAAGCTCTGCGGCGCCCACAGCATTTCCGTTTTCAAGCCGGATTCTCGCCCTTAGCAATCTTGCCAGCGCCCCCGTTTTCGTCCCTGCAAACCGAGATTCGATATTGGCAACCACGGATTCAGCCGGAAGTTGTCCACGGCTGCTCAGATTCCTAAGCGATTTTAATGCGGCATCTTCGGGAGGCTGCGCTGAGCAGCTCAGGGTGAATGGAATCAGCAAACCAAGGCCCACAAACAAGCCCACCGCCAGCATATGTACCTTCTCTTGTAAACTATTGCGAAATAACATGATTTTGATTTTTCTCCGAGGATTTGATGCGAAAAACTATCGGCGATATGCCTGGGGTGAACTTAATATCCTTTCCGATATTTGTAACCTTTAATGTAAACTAAATTTCAAGGTTTAACAATTTTAGAGGTATACAATGAGATCGCTTTTCCACTCGCTTTTGATTCTGCTATTTGCGGCAAATCTCTTTTCCCAAACACCCGAACCAACTCCAACCCCGACACCGGCGGACGATGAGGACATTGTTAAGATCTCAACGACCTTGATACAGGTCGACGCGACTGTAACGGACAAACGCGGCCGCATTGTATCTGACCTCAAGGCCGAAGACTTTGAGGTGTTTGAAAACGGAGAAAAGCAGGAGATCACGAATTTTTCCTTTATTTCCGTGGTAAAAGACCTGAATCAAAAAACGAAAAAGAAAACGGATAGAGGACGAACCGTACCGGTGCCCTATCCGGCGGCAGTAATGACTGGCCAAATTAGACGAACGATAGCCCTCGTCGTTGATGATCTGACGCTGTCGAGCGGAAGTATGGCCGCAGTACGAAAAGGCCTGCGCAAATTTGTAAACGAAAAGATGCTTCCGGGAGATTTTGTCGCGATCATAAAGACTGGCGGCGGAAGCGGTGCTCTTCAACAATTCACATCGGACAAAGACAAACTCAATTCAGTGATCGATCAACTCCGCTGGAACCCCGGCGGGTTAGGCGGAGTTGGCACGTTCGAACCGATCGGAGGCCTCATCGAGCACAATATCCCCGGTCGTGAGGATGTTATTTCGAAGATGTTTCTCTCCGTTAAGAATATTATCCGGAGTATGAAATCCGTTCCGGGACGAAAATCGCTAATGCTTCTTTCAGACGGGTTTTCTCTGACGGTAAGCCCCTCGCTTGAACTCGAAACGGACCTAAGAAATGAAGACGACAGCACGACTACACGCGAGCTAAGTATAGCGAAGGAATTGGTAAAGCTTGCCAATCGATCTTCCGTGGTTATCTATACGATGGATGCAAGAGGCGTGCAATACACGGGGATAACGGCCGCTGATAACACACTGGCGATTCCCAACAGACGCGGCAGACCCGCGGCTTTAAACCCGCGCTTCAGATCCACTATACGGAACCGGCAGGCCATACTCGACCGAAACCGCGCGGGTTTGAAATTTGTTGCTGAGGAAACGGGTGGTTTTTCGATCCAAAACAACAATGACATTAGCAACGGAATTGAAAAAGTCGTGCAGGATCAGAGTTATTATTTGATCGCCTACGAACCCGGAGAAGAATCCTTTGACCCGGAAACCCGCAGGTTTAATAAGCTTCAAATAAAAGTAAAACGCAAAGGTCTAAAGGTTAGATATCGAAGCGGATTCTTTGGGATATCGGAAAGCGATGAAAATAAAACTGCGCTAAACAATGGGGAGTCTGAAATAGTTGCGGCAATAAAATTGCCCTACGCCCGTAACGATATCGACCTAAACCTCAATGCGCTATTTGCTATCGACAGCCTGGCCAAGATATCGGTTCGTTCCTTTTTGCATATCGATGCAAACGACCTGAAATTCGTCGATGAGCCCGGGGAGAAGAAGGTAGCCAACATTGAGATCTTATCCGTAAGTTTCGATGCCAGTGGCGCGATCGAAGATCAATTTAGTAAATCGCATAAGATCATTGTCAGCCCGGCAAAGTATCAAGAAATAAAACGCGACGGACTCATCTACTTTTTTGTGTTTCCGATCGAAAAGGGCGGCGGCCGCGAAATGCGGGTTGCTTTGCGTGATCAGGTCTCAGGAAAAACGGGCACGGCAAGCCGGTTTATCAAGATCCCAATGCCGAACGAGAAACGTTTGGCACTTTCCGGAATCGTTGTCGAAAATCTCACGCTTGCCGAATGGAAAGCGCGCCAGAGCGAGAATACCCAACCGGCAAATGAATCCACACCGCTGCTGGATAATGCGTTGAGGCGTTTTCAAAGCGGTTCCGTACTAACTTATGGATTTGAAGCGTATCACGTTAAAACCGACAAAGAGGATAAATCGCAATTGTTTTCCCGCACAAAACTTTTCCGCAACGGTGAAGTTATTTACGAAGGAAAAGATGCACCGGTCGCGTTAGAGAATAAGAGCGCGGAAATATCGAGTGCGCTGGGGGCGCTCAATCTGCCGGCTGAATTCACCCCGGGATCTTACGTTCTTCAAATTATTGTCACTGATAAACTCGCGAAACGAAAATACCGGACCGCGACACAGTTTGTTCAGTTTGAGATCGTCAAACAAAAAAGCCGCCTGATAAAATCAGGCGGCTCGAAGGTAGAATTTTGATCAGACTAGAAACTTGGTCCCGGATAACTTCCGCCGAGCTTACCCTCGTCGCCTTCAGCCAAAGTGTTAACCAATTCATAATTGAAGTAGTCAAATTTAGCAGCGACCGGCGGCTGAACGCGCTTATCATACATTTCCCTTGAACGGTCGATCGCTTCACGCAACCGCTCGTACAGGTCAGCAGAATCACGCCCTTCCTTTACCTTCTGTTCGTTGTACAGCTTGATCTCAGAAACCAACAATCGAGCAAAGCGTCGGGCATCATTGTGATAACGCCTTTCGTCCTCAGCAACTTCGATCGGCAGATCTACGTTCCTGTCTCCAAATCTCGATCTCACTGACGGAGCCGCGACCGTTTCTTCGACCGCAGGTTGCGTATCGACCGTCTGTCCCGTCACCGAGGATTCTGAGATGCCTCCTTCAAAATCAAATGATTCTGTCGGTGCCTCATTGATCGATGAGAAATCATCGACCGCCGGAGTCGGAGCAGATGGAGCCTCAAACTGATCTATTTCAGGAGCAGCTTCGAATTCTTGTGTTTCTACCTGCTCTGAAGCGTCAAATTCATTAACTTCTTCGGTTTGACCGGGTTCTTCCTGAAATTCAAATTCGGAAGCTTGCGTCTGCGGAGCCTCTTCAAACTGTTCCGACGTTTCCTCAACGCCGAATTCAGGCGTATCTGCCTGCGGCGACTCTTCAAATTGGCCCGGATCCTGATTGAACTCAAAATCGGATGTGTCTGTCTGGGGCGCTTCTTCAAACTGGCTCGGAGTTTCCTCTGAATACTCAAAGGAATCGTCGGTTTGCACTTCTTCAGCAGCAGGAGCAGCCTCTTCCTCTACCGACGGTTCAAATGGGGTTGAAAAATCCTGGACTTCCGCCTCAGGAGCTGAAAAATCACTCGTCGTCTCAAACTCGGCGGCCGGCTCCGGCGAAAATTCGGAAACTTCCTCCTGGACCGGTTCTTCCGGTTGGCTCCAGCCGCTTTCTTCCTGCTGTACCTGCTCGGTTTCCGCGGCGGGCTCAAAATCGTATTCTTCAGTTGTCGGCTCTGGTTCAAACTCTTGCGG
>JABDJV010000233.1 GCA_013003295.1 Pyrinomonadaceae bacterium
GGGCATTTGGAGGTTTGCGGAAAGCGCGTGTTAAAGACGGTCTCCTGGTTGTTGATAGCAATGATGCCGGGAAATACGGCGGAGCTTGCTGCGCCGAGTACGCCGTTACAAACACCTATCGCTTTGACGGAAAAACGCTAAAAGAGGTCGGAAAGTCATCGCGGCGTGAATTGTACCCCGCTAAGAGGATTGCCTTTTCCAGCGGTAAGTTCGGAAAGAAAATTACAATAAGAATGGCGCCCGAGGAGCAAAAGAGACGCTTCGTTGTAGGGGCGGCGGCGGGTCAAACATTGATGGTCACAAACAGGAACCCGGAGCTGAAGCTGAGACTAAGACGCGGCGATGCTCAAATCCTGGAGGAAGATACGAGTCTTGTTGCAAAGCTCAGGAAATCGGGTGATTATGTATTTGAGGTCAATAAATTTAGTAATCGGGAACAAAAATTCAGTTTCTTAGTCACGATAAAAGATAACCCATACACCTACCTCAACACGTCATCCGGAAATATCGATAGCATTTATACCAACCTGAACGCTGATAAGTGCAAAACCATCGAATTGGACGAATCCGGCGCCGGCTACTACCGGGGCGAATGCAAAGGTATTGGCGGATACAAACTGGAAGTTATCGAAGGTGATCTACGGCAAACGATCAACGTTATTCAGGAAGCCAGCGGCGGCAAGTGGGAGCTGGATTTTTGGACAAAAGTTTCGATTGGTTTTTCATCGGTTGGAGAAAAAGCTGAATGGCGGGTAAAAAGGGCTGATGGAAAAATCGTGCCGATCGCATTGATCATCCGCTATAACGTCAGTGAACCGACGGATGACGGACGGCAAAAAACAAGGTCTTCGCTCGTCGTAACAAAATTTGACGGTGAGTTTGTTTGTATAACAGATGTGGTGCCTCCGATGAAAAGGCAAAATGAAAAGGCCAGAGAATTAGCCGATGTCGCCGCCTCAAAACCATGTCTCACTCGAAATTAAGAATCATTCAGGATGTCTGCGCCGCGGAGGGTATCTTCCGCGGTTTTTTGTTTGCGCTGTTATCGCAAAATATTCAATAATCTATAAACCTTCCGGAGAAAGATTCTATGGTTAGAAAATGGATTTCATCTGCACTGATCGTCTTTTGTTTGTTTACCGTCTCGGGGATTGGAACTACCCAAAACCCGGAAGAATACGACCTGGCTATTGTAAATGGACGGATCGTCGACGGTACGGGTAATCCATGGTTTCGGGCCTCGATAGCAATCAAGGACGGAAAGATAGCAAAGATCGGCAATCTTGAAGGTTCGAATGCCAGACAAACTATCAATGCAAATAACAAGATCGTCGCTCCGGGTTTTATAGATGTCCATGCTCATAGCGAAAATGTTTTTCGCAACCCAAAGGCCGAAAACTTTATTCGGATGGGAGTAACCTCGCTCGTAACCGGAAACTGCGGAACGTCAAGGACGGACATCGCGGAATTTCTTGGGAGGATCAAAGAGACACCGATCGCGATAAATATTTCAACGCTCATTGGCCACAACGCCGTCAGGCGGAAAATAATGGGTTCCGACAACCGTTCGCCTACTCCGGAAGAACAAGCCAACATGAATGAGCTTGTCGAGCAAGGCATGAAAGACGGCGCGTTAGGATTTTCAACTGGATTGATCTATGTTCCCGGAACGTATTCAAAAACAGAAGAGGTTGTCGAGTTGGCGAAAGCGGCCTCGAAATACAAAGGCATCTATTCAAGTCACATACGGGATGAAGGGACAAATGTGATCGAAGCTATTAATGAAGCGATAAATATAGGCAAGCGGGCGAATATGCCGGTGGAAATATCGCATTTCAAGATCTCCAGCAAAGCGCTCTGGGGCGAGAGCGTTAAAACGGTAGACTTAGTAAAGGCGGCGAGGAAACGAGGGCAGCAGGTTACAGTTGATCAGTATTCTTATACGGCTTCCTCGACCTCTCTGGATGCGCGAATGCCGAGTTGGGCCATCGCCGGAGGACGCGAGGAAGGCAAAAAACGCCTTGCCGATCCGGCCATACGGAAAAGGATCATAAAGGAGATGAAATCCGAGCTGAAAAAGAAGAAATTTAAGGATTTTAGCTACGCCTACGTCGCCAACTACCGCGCAAATCCAGAATTTAATGGGAAGAATATCGCCGAGATAACCAAGTTGGTCCGCGGCAAAAAGAAGTTGAATGCGCAGATCGAGCAGTTTTTCGAAATGTATGAAAACGGCGGAGCACAGATGGTTTACCGAATGATGAGCGAGGAAGACGTAAAGAATATTATGCGCCAGCCATTTGCAATGATCGCGGCGGATTCCAGTGTACGCGTTTTTGGAAGGGGCGTTCCCCATCCGCGGGGATATGGGAATAATGCCCGTGTATTGGCGAGATATGTACGCGACTTAAAGATCATCACGCTCGAAGACGCAGTGCGCAAAATGTCCTCATTGCCGGCACAGACGTTTGGGTTAAGCGACCGGGGCCTGCTGAAAAAAGGCTTCGCCGCAGATATTGTGATCTTCGACGAAAACAGGGTAACTGATAAGGCTACTTTCGAAAATCCTCACCAATATGCAGTGGGCTTTCAAGCCGTGATCGTTAATGGAGACGTAGTATTAAACGCCGCCGGCATGACCGGCAAAATGACTGGAAAGGCACTTTTTGGTAGTGGTTTACAAAAATGAACCTTAAGAAGCCGTTGGGGATGTTCTCCGAACAATATAAAGAACCGCTACATTGCGAATCGTGCGGCGGCGAATTTATTTGCGGCGCGACGATACGGGGCTGCTGGTGCATGAAGGTCAAACTTTCGGACGAAACCCGTGCGGATATAAAGTCAAAATTTGAGCGCTGCTTATGTCCCAAGTGCCTCGAACAAATTGCTGTTGATCCAAGATAGCTGTTGGAGAAGACAGGAGACGGGAGATAGGGGACAGAATTAGGTGCGCAAGTATGAAAATCAATCTTTCAATATATATATTTATCATTTCGTTTTTAATTCTTGGATGTAAATCGACCGTGGAAGAACAACCCGTCCGCGAATCGCCAAAGTTTCCTGTCGGGGCCATTGTTGACCTTTCTTACGATTTTTCCGATCAGACCATCTACTGGGTCAACGCTAAGCGATTTGAAAAAGAGAAGGTTGCCGATGGTATGACCGACGCCGGCTTTTATTATTCGGCGAACGACTATTCAGCTGCCGAGCATGGCGGTACGCACATCGATGCACCTGTTCATTTTGCAAAAGACCGGCAGACGGTCGATCAGATCCCTCTCGAAAAACTGATCGCCCCTGCCGTAAAAATTGATGTTTCGGCCAAAGGCTTGAGCAATTGGGACTATCAGATCAGCGTCAAAGATATTTCAAACTGGGAAGCAGTAAACGGCCCGATCCCGGATAATTGTATCGTCTTGTTTCAAACCGGATTTGGAAAATTCTACCCGGACGCAGAGAAATATCTCGGAACTGCAAATCGCGGCGACGATGCGGCGAAAGACCTGCACTTTCCCGGCCTCCATCCGGACGCGGCAGAATGGCTGGTTAAGAATCGCAAGATCAACGCCGTCGGGTTGGACACGGCAAGTGTCGATTATGGTCAGTCCAAAGACTTTAAAAGTCATATCACGCTTATGAACGAAAACATCCCAGCCTTCGAGAATGTTGCGAACCTCGAGAAATTACCCGCAAAAGGCTTTCAAATCATCGCGCTGCCAATGAAAATCAAAGGCGGAAGCGGTGCACCGCTGCGAATTGTGGCAACGGTACCGTCAATTGAAGAATAGCGAGTCCGGACGGGATCAAAGTGAATCATCTGCTTTCCGCAAGTAAGACGAATTTGGAAATCTTGCTCTGAGTTCGCCCCTTGCTTTTTTTGCTTTCAGCGGCTTGTTTGTCTGTTGATACATGATCACGACCCGCGATCATCGTAACCGCCTATAGAGAACAGAGGCCGCATACGCAACTCCGTCTTTCCCTACTTTTGGTCTCTATCAGATCATTGAGCCTGCCGCCAAAATACACACCGGTGGAAAGATCATTCTTCAAATCGAAGCTCCGGATAACATGGACATGGCGACGCATCCAATGAATAGTCGATCTTAAAATCACCGACCCTTATCCCTTTCACGTTTCGCTGCACCGTATTGCTTGAACCGCCCGTGGTCTTCACAACCTGTTTCACACCACCGGTTATAGTGATCACGCCCGGAGTCTTGTTTGTAATATTTAACGGCAGACTTTCCTCCGTTCCAAGGATCTGAAGCCGCATCGTCGTCGATTCACCCCGGAGCAAAGCGTTTTGATCGATCGAGCCATTCAGCTTTAAGACACGAAATTTCAGGCTTTGCTTTTGATCATTCAGCGTCACGAATGAGATCGTGTGCTCCCCCGGAGCGGTGCCTTCCGGTATTCTGATAGTTGCCGTTGTAGATGACAAAGAAACCGGAGTTATCGGCTTCCCGTCTAGTGAGAAAACGGGAATCGCATCGTCGATATCGTCCACGTCGGCCATCGAATAACAGCCGCAAACGCAAAGGTTTCGTCCCTCAAATACATATTTCGATGCTCGGGTGATTCCACTGTTGCAGGGCGGGCGGCCAGCAACTAAAGTAGTCTGACTGATCAAGCCGTAATAAAAAACCTCGCCAAATACGTTCATACCTACGAGCCATATCTCCGAACCGGGCCTTAGACCGCCGGGCATCATAGTTCGAATAAATATCTGCGACGCAGCCAGATAAAGCATCGATGCCGGAATCCAGACACGTTTTCCGTCACTGATGACAAACGCGCTGTACCCGATTGGCGTTGTTGGTTTAAATCCGTTCGCAGGAGTTCCGTAATTTCGCTGCCACGTTTGACGAAGTTTTTGCTGATCGAGACTGCCGTAAAAGTATTGGTCGGGATGAACAGTGAATGGCGGCCGGTAACACCCATCCAACGAATCGTCGAGCTCTAACTTCGGCAGCGAACGGGGCTTAACTTTGTCGTCAAAGTAATCGTCCGTGTTGTACCCGACTTTGAGTTCAAATTTCTCCTTGAGCACGTATTTGTAATCCGCCCCAAAATCAAGCCGACCATAGAAATCAAACTCTTTGGTTGATGGATCTTTGTCCTCGCATTTGACCGTCGTTCTGTTTTTAACGCGCTGCGTATCGCATTCCCACTTGTACCCGCCAAATAGTGCGAAATCATTGGTGCTGCCCTGGGCAAGGGCGTCACCCTGGGGCCGAAGCCAAAAACTTGAGCTCCGATTTTGTTTGAATTCATCAACGAACGAACTGTCAAATTCATCAAGTTCCTCAGCCCAATTGTAACGGACCTGCAACTTCAAACGATCCGAAAGGCGCCGGTCATTCCACGAGAGTGAAAACCGCGTGATCTGCTGCTTTTCGCAGGGTTCTGATTTGCAGCGGTTTTCGCTCAGGAAGTTTAACGAACTGTTCTCCTTTCCCCGTTCGCGGGCATAAACTTCACCTACGATCGAGCCGCCCTGGAACGAAAACGCGTAGGTAGGCAAAAGAAGAAGTAAAATAAAAAAGAAGTTAGGGGGTAAGAACTTCATCGATTTTCTCCCAAAGAAAAATGAATTTCGCCAGAATAGCTTGCTTGAAATGGTTGGTTCTTGCCTATTATCTATCACATATAACGGTTTGAATACAATATTTTTGCTGCATTCGAAAGGCACCATTGGCTAACGCGGTCAGATCAAACCTGACCGAACGATTTCGAATGCTTCTTCAAACTCCGGCAAACGGATTGGTCGTTACATAGGCAGGGCTTCGTAGGTTTCGCCATGTCTATTAAGGTATCCGTCGAGTATTTTGAGGTAAATTGCCGCACGCTTGGTATACGAAGCGTCAAAAAGCCGAATTCTGCAGTTGTGAAGCAATTTTTGGCGCTATCGGCGGCGAAAGTCCATACGCGGAGTCTGCTTTTGAACCGAGCTCATTTTGCTCAATCGCGGAGATCCGTGTGGCCGGGTTTTCGACTTTCGGTTAGCCGGTGTGATTTAATATCGGCAACGACCGGAAAAATGGAAGGCGAAATATGGATATGAGCGTACAAGAATCGAAAAATAACTTAGTCTCTATGTTGAGGACTTCCGCATTACTCGCGGTTTTTTGTTGTCTGGGATTTGCCGCACCAACAACAGCAGATAGTGACGTCAAAGGTCAGAAATCAACTCCGCCAATGTGGGGGGATCTCAACCCGGGAAAATTTGATGTCGGGTTTCGGACAGTATTTGCTTATGATCGTTCACGACCCTCAATTCCTTATTCGGATTGGGGAGGGAAACTGTATCCGAGCAATGAAACCGAAGGAAGACAGATGCAAATCAATATCTGGTATCCGGCAAAGGTAACGAAAAAAGATGCCAGATTAAAGTTTCAGCACTATTTAGATTTGACGGCTCAGCAAACCGATTTTGGAAAGATTGACGAGCAAAAAAGAAAGTTTGCCGAACAACAATATATCGCCAAAACCAATGCTCTCGGAGGCGGCAACACATTTACTGCTGAGAAATTAAGGCTGCTTACAAGGCTTGAAACGCATGCCTATCCAAATCCGAGACCGATTGATCAGAAATTCCCTTTGATCGTCTTTCCAAACGGTGGAAGTCCGGCGTTTCAGAGCATTATGTGCGAATTCTTTGCGAGTCATGGTTTTGTCGTTGCCGCGGTCGCATTAAAAGGTCAACATGCTTTCACCAATGGCGCCTCTTTACGAGGAGTCGAAACCGCAGTTCAGGATCTGGATTTTACGGTTGGTAAAGTGTTGGAGATTCGACAAGTAGACAGAACAAAAATCTGCCTGATAGGCAATGCCATCAGTTCTTCACAGAGCATTGCGTATCAAAGTAGGAATCCAAACATTACCTGCGTAGTCAGCCTGGAAGGTGGACTATTGAGCGAATTTGAACAGAAAATACTTAGAAGAACCGCTTTTTATGACGAGCAGTCTGTCGATATACCCATACTTGCGATCTACGCACCTCATCCGGCGATCGATCCAAAAAACATCTACCATCTAAAGTACTCCGATCGATATTTCCTGCATTTTCCAAAGATGACCGAATTTCACTTCCTGAACTATGGTGTTTTTGAAAGATTCGTCCCAAACATCATCGGAAAGCCAAAAGGCGATGTTCAAAAGGGTTTTGAATTGGCCGCGCTGTACAGCTTAAGATTTTTCGAAGCAAATTTGCTTAACAACAAACAAAGTGCCGGATTCCTGAGACAAAAACCGTCCGAATCCGGGCATATTGACAGGCACTTTGTGAAGGAGGCACTTCCGGTTCCTCAAAATATCACCAACCTGAAAAATGCCTTTACAAAAGACGGTATCACATATATCGAACGTGTTTATTACAAGCACAAGAAACGGGACCCAACCCCGTTTTCAAGAGAGTTCTTCAACGACTTCAAAGACTGGTTGGCTTGGAAAAAAGATCCGAAATATGAAAATCGCTTCCGGCTTTATAAATTAGCGCTCGAGAGCTACGCTAATTCGGCAACGATCAACTACTATTTTGCTTATTTTGCCTTAAAAACCGAGAGAAAAGGGGTTTCTAAAGAACATTTTCGCAAAGCCCTGGAGCTTCTTAAAACGGATAAATCCCCGGAGCTTACGAGCGATCGAAAAGCACAAATGAAAGAGTTTATTAAAAAAAGTCTTGAAGAATTGAATAAGTCGTAAGGTCCTACAAGAATCGACTTGTTAGGATCTGATAAAGTGTAATTGCGGACGTCTGCTGCGTGGAAATCAAATTATCCAACCTCACGGAGATGCCATTGAAATTTGGTTTGAGGATCAGATAAAATCCGCACCTTCGAATGGCGTATTTGCGGCAGCCGTTGTTCAGATTTTTTAAAACGTTAATGTTTTTTTTGCTTGACCAGTTTAATTTCCGGCTAAGCGTGATCAAGAAAGCCTCTCCCGGGCCTCGATACGAAACGGCGTCAGGTTTTCCGACTTAAATTCCAGTTGCTCTCCGCCATTTGGATGCCAAAATCTTATTTCTGAGGCGTGAAGGCACATTCTTTCAAACTCGCTTCCGCCGTATCGCTTGTCGCCAACAATCGGATGTCCGAGGAATGCACAATGGATTCGCAGCTGGTTTGTTCGGCCGGTCACGGGTTCGAGTTTAACCAAGGTCGTGCTGCGAAAACGCTCGATTACAACAAAACGTGATTCTGACGGTTTTCCGCCACTCATTACATTCCACTCTCTCAATTCCTCAAAGCGGCCGATCGGTTCATCGACAATGCCCTGGTCGTTCTCAACAATTCCGTCTACCAGCGCAACATATCCTTTCTTAAACAACCTGCGTTTGAAATGTTCTGAGAGCTTTTTTGACGATTTCAGATTGGTCGCGACCAATATTAAGCCGGATGTTTCGCGATCAAGCCGGTGAATAAGGTGGGGTCGAACAAACTCTTCTTTTATTGATTTGTTCCGATTCAAGTAGTGAGTCAAAGCATTGAGCAGTGTTCCGTCGCGTTCATAATTTGTCGGGTGAACAAGCATTCCGACAGCTTTATCGACGACAAGAAACTCGGCGTCCTCATAAACGATTTCCAGCGGCATTTCCTCGGGACTCATCCCTTTCTCGTAATCGATATTAACTTCGATCTCGACAAAATCGTCCTGTTTCAAAATGGTCCCGGAATTTGCGATGATCCCATTTAGCTCGCAATTCTCTTCTTTAACTACTCGCCTAAGATACGCTTTGCTCATTGAGCGGAACTCGTTGAACAAGAATTCGTCAAGACGGCGGCGGTGAAATCTTTCATCAATTTGAAATTCAAATCTCGTCATTTTTCGATTAACATCTAATTTAACAGGCAATTACCGAAAATGGAAAACATCGAATCACTCATAAAAAACCTGCCCGACTCCGAGGCTGCAAAACGCTTTTACTCGGAATTCAGTGAAAAACACCCCGGTAAACTGAAGCAGCTCAAACAGGATGAGGGACTGTTCTCGGACGTCTTGACCATTGCCGGTTTTAGCCCTTTGCTCGCGACCACAACGCTTCAAAATCCCGAATATTTATCTTGGCTAAAAAGGGAACGGAAAAACTCAAAGATCCGGGAAAAGGACGAGCTGCTTGAATCGCTGGCTCGCTTCGCACTAACAAACTCACAGGTCGAACCACACGTTCTTCTTGCCCGTTTTCGGCGGCGCGAATTGATCCGGATCTATCTTAAAGACATTAGACGCCTGGGAACGATTGCCGAGATTACGGAGGAATTATCAAATCTAGCCGATGCGATCCTCGAATATGCCCTGCAAATAGCTCATCAGCAGATGGAAAACCGGTACGGGCTTCCGTTAGAAATGGACGGGAAGGGTCGCTCGATAAAAGCGAAGTTCTGCGTTATAGCCCTCGGGAAGCTTGGTTCCAGCGAACTCAATTATTCGTCGGACATCGATCTGCTTTTTCTGTATTCGGGAGATGGTTCGACCTCCGGACAGGGTTCCAGGGGTACGACAACCAACAAGCAGTATTTTGTAAAACTATCTGAATACGTTTCAAGATTGGTCGGACAACAGACCGGTGAAGGAGCAGCCTACCGGGTTGACCTGCGATTGCGGCCCCACGGACGGGTCGGTGCTCTTGCGATATCGTTAAATGAAGCGTTGAGTTACTACAAGAAGTCAGCACAAATGTGGGAACGACAAGTGCTTATTCGTTCGCG
>JABDJV010000244.1 GCA_013003295.1 Pyrinomonadaceae bacterium
TTGTCCCCCAAACCACCGACGGGTGATAGCAATGCCTGTGGAGCTTTCCAGATATCCTTGAGGGGATTTGGCATCAGGACAAATTCATTACCCACACGTATCCGGGCCCCCGATGGCACCTTAACAAGGTTCAGTTTGTCGAATCTAAGAATCTTTTTTGCCTCGGGGTATGATGTCAGAAATACCTGAAAACCCCGATCCAATTTAAATCCGTCGACGATGTCGGTCGACACTCTTCCGCCAACAGAATCCTCCGCCTCAATCAAAAGAAAATCAAGGCCCTTCTTCTTCAAATAGTAAGCGCAGGTCAACCCTGCAATACCCGCACCGATTATTACAATCATCCTAAAATGTTTTCATGTGTTGATTTAAAAGAGACCTCTAAAATGCCTGCCAGGAACGTTTATATCGCCAATACTTCGTAAATCGTAAATAGTTAATAATAAGAAACTTATTAGCGTTACAAGCTCCATATCGGTTTGTGGACATTAGAATCAGTAGTAACTGATTTGTGAGTGTGAAGGGCGGGATTTGGTGTATACATTCTCACTATTCACTATCTACTATTCACTATCTACTATTCACTATTCGGGAAATCCTATCTTTTTAATCAACTCCTTAAATTCAGGCTCATCTTTCAGAAACTTATACCTTGGCGCTCTTTTCAGGCTCACCAAAGCAGGTTCGCGTTGTTGATAGGCTTTATTCAGGTATTCAAGTGTTTTTTGTTTGTCTTTCATTCTCGCATAGGCACTGGCAATGGGGTCATATTTTATAAACGCATTTTTATCTTTCTCCAATCTTGTCTCTATCCCAGCCAATTGACGGTCCAAACGTTCGCGCGACAATCCATCGAGACCTTCTTTCTCGTAAATAGCTTTCGCTTTCTGGATTTGGGCTTCGGAGGCTCCGAATTTTTTTAACGTGATCCACCGTTGCTCCATGCCTTCCCGTTCCATCTCTCTTCTCAAGTAAACGACGGAGAGAAACTGATGTCCCAAAGGGCTCTCAGGAAACAACTCGTTCATCTTTTTCGCCTGACTGATCGCTTCATCATATTTTTCGGCATGGATAAGATTACCTGTCGTCATGTAATTTGCTACCTGATCGAAGGGGTCGAGTTTCAGAGCTATTGCATAATTCCTAATAGCCTCATCAAACATACCTTTGGTCCCGAGGCAGTCGGCATACCACATATAAGTTTTGGCATATTTCGGATTGACCTCGATCGCCTTCAGGAATGACCGTTCCGCTCCTTGCCAATCGTATGAGTAAAGCAAGATTTTGCCGAGTGCAGCGTGGGCTTCCGCCAGATCCGGATCGAGTTCAATAGCTTTCAGGGCCGCCTCTTTCCCTTTGGGCAGATATTCTTGCGGGTCGTAATCACCGATGTTAGGCATCAAAGAATAGGAAGCCGCAAGTCCGGCGTAAGCCAGAGCATAGTTCGGGTCTTTCTCAATCGACTGCTTAAAGAACCTGACCCCCTTTTCCATTTCTTGAGCACCATCTCGGGTAAGTCTCTCATTAAAATGGAAAAGTCCTTTTAGATAGAGTTGCTGCGCTTCGGGGCTAGCGGTGCCCGACCGGGCTACTTTCTCTTCCTCTGAGGTCGTCAATTTCAAACGCAGTTTTTCGGAGACATTACGTGCGATCTCACTTTGGAGTGTGATGAGATTATTCATCTTGCGGTCATAGGATTGACTCCAGATGGCATCGAGTGTGCTGGTATCAACCAGTTCCAGACTTAACTTCAATTCTTCGCCCTGCTGAACCAATCTGCCCAGCAGAACCGCTTCGACACCCAGTTCGTCGCCAATTTCCTTTGGAGTTTTGTTTTTGCCCTTGTAATAAAAGACGGTGCTGCGGGCTTTAACTGAAAGATTCGGGATCTCGGTCAAACTGCTGATCAGAGTTTCGGTCATTCCGTCCGAGAGATAATCAATATCTTCATTGCCGCTTTCATTTACGAACGGCATCACTGCGATTGACTCGATCTGTTTGCCGCCTGAAAAATACCAGTAGCTGAGGCCGACTACCGTGATCAGCAAAATCCCGAGTATTCCAATAGCTGCTTTTCCGAGGCCCGATTTCTTGATCGTGATGCTGTCGTTGGTTCCGGACGCTGTTTTCTGCTGTGCTTCGGCAGCTGTTGTTGCGTTAAAAACCTGTGTATCTTGATCTTCGCGTTCGGGATGTCCGGTCTTATCCAGTTTCTGTTGAACCGCCAAATCTTCTTTTAGCTCTTTCAGATCAGCAAGTAATCCTTTGATAGTTTGATATCTTTCGTCGCGGTCTTTTCGAAGGGTTTTACTGATGACCTTCCGAAGGCCCTCAGGAACCTCGGAATCGCTCAGGGGTTTCGGATCGTCTTTCAATATCGAACTGATCGACTCCATTGGCGTTCCGCTTTCAAAAGGAAGCACGTCGGCGATCATCTCGTACAGCACAACGCCAAAACTGAATATGTCTGTTCTCGCGTCAACCGATTTTCCCGCAGCCTGCTCGGGAGACATATAGTTGGCGGTCCCGATGATCATCCCCGGAGTCGTATTGACCTGGACCGCTGTTGCGTCCTCGGAATCTATCTCAGGTTTCTTCTCCTCCGTGAGCTTGGCGATACCAAAATCGAGGATCTTAATGATCCCGTCTTTTCGGATCATGACGTTGTCTGGCTTGATGTCCCTATGAACGATTCCCTCGGCGTGAGCAGCGTCAAGAGCCGAGGCTATTTGCGTCGCAATATCGAGTGCCGAGTCAAAGTTCAGCTTCTTCTTAAGTCGCGTCGTAAGCGTCTCTCCCTCGATGTATTCAAGGGCGATAAATTTTGCCTCATCCGTTTCGTTGATCTCGAAAACGGTAATGATGTTTGGATGGTTAAGTGCTGAAGCCGATTGAGCCTCTTGAATAAAGCGATTCAGTTTATCGGTGTCTTGACTGAATTCCTCACTCAAAAACT
>JABDJV010000259.1 GCA_013003295.1 Pyrinomonadaceae bacterium
GCCGGGGACACTCTAACGACCTACGGGAGCCAGCTGGAATCTGCCAGGTATATAAAAAACAATAAAAAGATCGTTAAATATAAAGACAATTATTTTGCTTTAACGGGTTGGAGCGCGTCGCAAACCGTTTTGGAGGATTTCCTGAAAAAATCAAAAGAGGAAATTCTGCTGCGGAATGAAAAGGAGATCTTCAATTCGATCATGCGGTTTCACCAAGACCTCAAAGAAAATTACTTCCTCAAAGCCGATAAGAGGGATTCGGATGCCTTTGAGACATCGCGCGCGAACATGCTTCTTGCAAATCCAGGCGGGATCTATGCTTTGAGCGAATATCGTTATGTGAAAGAACTGTCGCGCTTTTATGCTTACGGAAGCGGAAGCGATTATGCGCTCGGAGCGATGTACGCGGCTTATGGAGACAAATCAAAAGCCGCGGCAGATATTGCAAAGATCGGGGTTAAGGCCGGTGCTGAATTCGATGACAGCACGGGTCTTCCGATAAATTGCTACAAGATCAAGTTAAAATAGCCCGGGAGCGCGAGCATCCTGCTCGCACTTTCTGCATGGGTTAACAGACTAATTTCCTCGATATTCAAATATGATTTACATTTTTCGATTGCGGCGGCAATCGTGCAAGCAGGGATGCTTACACTCCCGGGTTTACGATGGAAGGCTTTGAGATTCTAATTTTAGCGGCGATCTTTTTGGTTGCCGTTTTGTATTCTTCGGTCGGTCACGGAGGCGGTTCCGGATATCTGGCGGTGATGGCATTTTTTGCGGTGGCGCCTACTATTTCAAGACCCACGGCGCTTGCCCTGAATATTTTCGTTTCAGGTATCGCCGCAATTCAGTTTTACCGTCGCGGGTATTTTGACTGGAAAGTCTTTTTGCCGTTCGCGATTGGCTCGATCCCGCTGGCGTTTATTGGAGGATGGATCAATTTACCCGTTGCTTATTATAAGTATCTGCTTGGTTTTGTTCTTCTATTTGCGGCTTTTCGTCTTGCCTGGCGGTTTAAATCAGTAGAACAACCGAATGAAGGGCGCGCGGACAACAATAACCTGGACAGTGATGTCAGTTTACCAATTTGGCTGGCTTTATTGATCGGGGGGTTGATAGGAATTACGTCGGGCCTGATCGGAGTCGGCGGCGGAATATTTCTGACACCGATCCTGCTTCTTACGGGCTGGTCGGCGACGCGCCATGCGGCCGGAATTTCTGCAGCCTTTGTAATGGTGAATTCGGTTGCGGGCCTTACCGGCAATGATCAGAATGCTGCAAACCTTCCAAAAGGCGTCTTGATTTGGATCAGCGTTGCGATCATAGGTGGTATAATCGGTTCTACACTTGGAAGCAAATACTTTAACACGATCGTATTGAGGCGCGTTTTGGCTTCAGTTTTGTTGATTGCGGGTGCAAAGCTGCTATTAACTTAGCGAAAAAAAGCCGCCAGGGTCGGCTAACCAAATAGCTGTTTTCGACATCATATCTTGAAATATGTTTGTTAGGGTGGTTCTTACAACTCTCGTTCTGCTTTTGGCGACGAATATCTTCGGCCAGAGCGGACGTGTGAAGAAAAAGGCCGAAAAGGAAAAGACGAAAAAGACCGAAAAGAATGTCGGCTATGTTCCAACCCAATCGGTCAAGAAGAAAACGCCAGACACCGGTGCAAAAGTTTCGCCAAGCCCCACCCCGACGCGGAAGCCGGATGACGATCTGATCAATGTTGAATCCGCGCTCGTTCCGATCCCGGTTTCGGTGATCGACAGTTTGAGCGGCAGAGCGATAAATGATCTGGATCTGAAAGATTTTGAATTAAAGATTGACGGTTTGGTTGTTAAAATAGGAGAGCTGTTTCGTTCGGAGAGCCCGGTGAGGCTGACAATGCTTTTTGATAATAGTTCGAGCGTTACCGTGGCCAGGGAGTTTGAGCAGAAGGCCGGGATCAAGTTTTTCAGGCAGGTGATTCGGCCAAACAAGGATCTTGCGGCATTGTATTCGGTTGCAGGTATCTCTCAGCTTGAACAGCCGATGACGAAAGACATTTCTGCTCTGATCCGCTCGATAAAATCATTTGCCAAGCCGCAGGGCGCAACCGCCCTTCACGACGGTATTGTCGAGGCTTCAAATTATCTTGAAGATTATTCTGGACGGCGCGTGATCGTAATCGTTTCCGATGGGCAGGACACTTTGAGTGACACCTCCTTTGATGAAATGGTAAAGATCGTGCAGGAAAGTAATTGCCAGGTTTATATCGTACATACCAACGAATTTGAAAACTTCAAACGGACCGGTAGCCGTGACGGGAGCGCAAATATTAGAGGCCTCGCAGCCGAACGCCGTATGAAAACTCTCGCGAATGAAACGGGCGGGGCGGTCTATTCACCGATCGATGAACGCGAATTGGACGCGGCGTTTGCCCGAATCTCAGCGGAGCTATCCCAACAGTACGTCCTGGGTTATTATCCGGAAGAAGAATTGAAAGATGGTAGATTTCGCACGATCGATCTGCAAATAAAAACGCGCAAGAATCTTACGGTTAGGTCCCGAAAGGGGTATTACGTTAGTAAAAAGTGAATAGAAAATCGTGAATAGATTTTGAGTCTCGATGATTTTTCTATTCACAATTTCCTATTTACTATTCTCAATTCTATGCTCGAAGAATATCTCAAACAATTTTTTCAACATCTGCGTTACGAGCGAAACGTGAGTAAGCACACTCTTCGAAACTACACCAGCGATCTTGAGCAGTTTCACGATTATATCGCCAAGCCTCAGGCCGATGGAAAGCGCGAGGAAATCCCCGTAAAACAGATCGATCATATAACCATCCGTGAGTGGATGGCCGGGCTTCATGGTGAAAACAAAAAGACCTCGATCGCGCGGAAACTGGCCTCTTTGCGAACATTTCTTCAATTCCTCGTTCGTGAAGGGATTCTAGATGTAAATCCGGCAAAACTGGTCGCGACACCGCGGATCGAACGCAAATTACCGACCCATCTTTCAATGGAAGATGCGATCCGGTTTATCGAAACCCCTGATCTCGAAACGACCTTGGGAAAACGCGATCGGGCGATCCTGGAATTTATCTATGCAACCGGGATGCGGGTCGGTGAGTTGGTGAAGCTCAACATCAAGGACATAGACTTTAAAGAAAAGCTTGTCCGCGTTACCGGAAAACGAAATAAGCAGAGAATCCTGCCGTTTGGCGATCCGGCATTGCAGTCGCTTATGTATTATCTGAAAGAAGCGCGGCCCGAGTTTTTAAATAATTGCCCGCCTGCCGAGCGAGACGATCAGGCAGTGTTTTTGAATTACAAGGGAACCCGTATAACTACCCGCAGCGTTGGGCGTATGGTCGATAAATACATAAAACAATGCTCGGATATTAAGGATATTTCGCCTCACTCACTCCGTCATTCATTTGCTACACACCTCCTCGACAGCGGTGCCGATCTTCGCGACATACAAGAGCTTCTCGGACACGCGCGCCTCTCAACTACTCAGATCTATACTCAAGTTTCAATGGAAAAACTGATCGAGGTTTACGATAAGGCCCATCCAAAAGCTTAACGCCGGACCGCAGGCGACCCGCCTGCACCGAACGCATTGCGTTCGAAATTGATAATTCACTAGGATCGATGATGACAATTGTTGCGTGCTT
>JABDJV010000286.1 GCA_013003295.1 Pyrinomonadaceae bacterium
AGTTCTGATTCTGCATCGTTTAAGAGCAAGAAGATCCCGGCTTTGGGACTTCACGGTTTGACTGGAAAATGGCGAGAATATCTTCACACCCACCGCGACCAGGTCGAAAATGTGAATATCGCCAGCGTTTATTATGGCTATCAGTTCGCAATCAATATTCTTGCAAGAATCGAGGCGAGCAGTTGTGACGCCTTTAGGAAATAATTGGTCCGGCTGAACGCTATTTACAAAATGCCGTTAAGACATTCCGCAGTATTATTATTCGTTTTTCTAGCTTCTTCATGTTGGCTGCCATTTCAGGGTGCAAAGCAATCTTCTCCAGCCGAATTTGTATCGCAAATAAAAAGAGTCAAATGTGATAATCGGGATCGGCTTGAGTCTGTCCGTTCTCTTTTTTCTGAATTCGGAGCAGACCCGGGCGACCTCGAAATAGAAGATTTCGAATACGTAAAAAATCTGGCGGTAACGGTCCCCGGTGAAACCGATGAAACGATCGTCGTTGGTGCGCACTACGACAAGACAACTCTCGGCTGCGGAGCGATTGATAATTGGACCGGAATCGTGATCCTTGCGAATCTCTACAAATCCTTAAAAGACCAGCGTAATAAGAAAACGTTCAGATTTGTGGCATTTGGCGATGAAGAAAAGGGCTTGGTCGGCTCGCGGGAAATGGTAAGGGCAATACCAAAGGGAAGACTAGCTAAACACTGTGCAATGGTGAATTTTGATAGTTTTGGTTTCGAGGATCTCTGGGCGCTTCAAAGAGCGTCAGACGCATCTCTGATCAATCTTGCAAAGAATTTGGCGATTCGAAACGGAACAGCGTTACCCGTAAAAAATTACAGCGGTGCTGTATCAGATTCGAGATCGTTTCAAATAAAGGGAATTCCGGCGATAACTCTTTCGGGTTTGGACGATAATTGGCGAAGTTATCTTCACCAGGAAAAAGACCAGTTATCGAACATTAATATCGAAAAAGTTTTTGAAAATTACGTTTTTGCCCTCGAGTATTTGGAGGAGATCGATTCCAGCCGGTGCGACGAATTCCGTTGAGCCCAAACGAGATGACAAATAAATGAAGGATACGCATCCGGTACGGCAATAGGCTGCCTAGAATGGACGAAAAAGTCACAAAAGGCAAAGTCTTTTGATCCCTTCCAACTCCCCTCCTTTTGAAGGAGGGGTGGCAGCCGCTTAGGCTGACGGGGTGGTTTTTGTTTTAGCTAGACATTTTGCGGCCGTTTAAGCGGCAACCACCCCACCCTGCGGGCACCCCTCCTTCGAAAGGAGGGGAGATCTAAGGCGTAAGGGGACCTTGCTTATCTTTTGATAGAGCTAACCATCCGGCCATTGATCATGGTTCCCACACAATGGGTCGTGTACTCAAACGGATCTCCGTCATACATGGCAATATCCGCGTCTTTTCCGACTTCGATCGAACCGATTCTTTTCTCGAGTCCGATCACCTTCGCCGCGTCGATCGTGATCGTCCGCAGAGCATCCTCAAAACTCATTCCGTAAGCAACCGTAACCGCAGCTTCAAAAAGAACAACGCGTGTTTTTGGAACATATCCCTCGTAGCCGCTCTGAATTGCGACCGGGATTCCGGCCCGTTTCAGTTTTGAGGCTGTCTCCATCGAGGCAGATTTTGAATCTCCACCGGCCCGCATCATCGTTGCATGAAGGATGACCGGGAAGCCGGAGGCCTTGATCGGGTCTATCACAAGATGTGCATCGGAAACGCCGTCCAAAACAATTTTTATGTTGAATTCTTTGGCAATTCGTATCGCCGTCATAATATCTCGCGATCGATGGGCGGTTACCAGCAGGGGGATCTCCCGGTCGATCACCTTTTTCATCATCTCAAGCTTCAGATCGCGTGAAAATTCTTTTTTCTTCCCGTAGTTTTGAGCTTTTATGAGCATCTGGCGGAGCATAGCCGCTTGTTTTGCTGTTGTTCCCGGAGATTTCCCGCTCGCCCCACGCGCAGCGTTTCCGATCGTCGTCGCGATCATTGCGGTTGGTACGATGGTAGCTTCGTCAACATTATCCCCAACTGTTTTCGCGATCATCGTTTGACCGGAGATCAACGCCAAAGGGGCATGTCCGGTATGAATCGTTGTAACGCCCAGACTCCTTACCCATTTGATCAGCTCTTCACGTGCATTGTAGGAATCGATCGCACGCAGATGGGGCTGCATCGGTGAACTCTTTTCGATTTGCATTTGGTCATGCGGTTGGTTTAAGTAGCCTGCCAGGCCGATAACGGTATGTGCATCGATCAGGCCGGGCGTTACGACTTCTGCCTCAATTACTCTGAAACTGTTCGGAATCGAAATTGACGAGGCCGGTCCGACATTGGTAATTTTCCCACCGGCGGTCAAAACTACGCCGTCTTTGATCGGTTCACCAGCCATCGTGTAAACCGTTTTTCCCTTGACAGCTACCTGGGCCGAAACGGAGGCTGAAAGTAGTAGACAGACAAAACAAAGAGACCAAATCGCGGTCAGACGGTTTTGATTATTGAATATTAAAGCTTTCACTGGTTCATCCCTCCCGCAATATCGCCATCGAAGCAATCTATGTGAATCAGACGGTCATTTCCCGCTCCGTAGCCGCCGACAGCGACCAGATAATCTTTTGGATCCTTTCGGTCAAAGACCTTTTTCCCGTCAACATAGGTCTGCTCGATCGTTGTGTAAACACTCAAAGGATCACCGGAAAGGATGATAAAATCAGCATCTTTTCCTTTTTCCAGGGAACCGATTCTATCTTCCATATCGAGCATCATCGCGTTGGCCATGGTCATTCCGTAGAGAGCTTTCTCCCTGGACATCCCCGAACGAACGCCGAAGCCTGCCGAACGCAGAAAGAGCCTGGAATCCGTTATATAATCATCGGTATGAAAACCAATCAGCGCCCCGGCCTTTTCAAGTGCAGCGCCGTTTTCCCATTTAATATCGGTCGTTTCGAGCTTTCCGCCCGGTGAATCGATCATGATTATCGAAGAGGGAACTTTCGCGGCGGCGATCTCTTCTGCAACCTTCCATGCTTCCGAAACGTGTTGGAGTACAAGGCGGAAGCCAAATTCTTTTTTCAGTCGTAATACGGTGAGAATATCGTCGTGGCGATGGGTGTGGTGATGTACCACTCTCTTACCTTCGAGCACCTCGACCAGGGTTTCCATGGCAAGGTCGCGCGGAGGCAGCTTAGATTTATCGCCCCCCGCCGCCTTTACCTTCTTTTGATATTCCTGGGCCTTTATGAACTTCTCTCTTACCAAGGCTGCCGATTTCGCGCGCGTCCCCGGAAATCCCCCGGTCCCGCGCAAACTGTTTGTTCCGTTGGCAAATTTTATTCCGCCCATGTAATTGCGGTTTTTATCAAAGATCAGCAAATCATCGATCGTGTTTGCATCGTCGCGGAGTTTTATATAGAGGGTCTGTCCGCTATCGAGGTGGCCGGAACCGGGCATGATATTCGCCGTCGTGACACCACCTGCCTGAGCCCTTTGAATGCTCGCGGCGCGAGGGTTTATCGAATCCAGGGTGCGAACCTCAGGTTGAATCGGCCCGGAGCGATCGGCTCCCGAAACTTCTCCGATGTGGCTGTGTGAATCGACCAGCCCGGGCATGATTACTTTACCCTTAACATCAACGATCCGAGTGTCCGCCGTCCAAACCTTATTCGACGCGTCGCCCCCGACGTCTACGATCTTGCCGTTCTGAATCAAAATATATCCATCATTGATCGGGCTACCTACAATTGGTATTACTTGCGCTCCAACGTAAACCGTCCGCATATTCTGTCCAAAGGCAGCGAATACAAACAGTAGTAGTACAAAAAAACTACAACAGTATTTTTTCATCTGGTTTTCCTCAATTAAGTTGCTAAAAAGAAATGTATCGATAAGGTGCAACGAAATCGAATTTATGTCAAGAATTTAAATCCGAATCTATTGTGCGATCAATTTAGTATCGCTATTATTGTTTGTGGCTTTTTTTATTTGGAAGCGAGATCGAGAATGTTGTGCCGCCATCATCATTATTTACGACGTCGATCATTCCGTCATGGGTTGTAATAATCCCGTAGCAAACCGCGAGGCCCAAACCAGTTCCTTTTCCAGATGATTTGGTGGTGAAGAATGGATCGAAGATCTGTTTGATTTCCGACTCTTCAATACCGGCACCCGTATCTCCGATCTCTATTGTGACAAATTCTTGGCTAGCGAAACTCTTAATCGATAGAATTCCGCCGCTTGGCATCGCGTCGCGCGCGTTGAGCAGAATGTTCAGAAAGACCTGCTGGAGTTGGTCGGCGTCTGCAAATACGCTTGGAGGGGAAATCGATAGCTCTTTATGAATTGAAAGCTTTTGAAAAGATTTGTCGAAACTAGCCAGACGCAGACCTTTCTCGATGATCTCATTCACGTTTAACGAGGCTTTTGCTGCTGGTCGAGCCCGGGCAAAGTTCATCATGTCTTTAGTAACCTGGGTTATCCGTTT
>JABDJV010000125.1 GCA_013003295.1 Pyrinomonadaceae bacterium
GCTTTGGGGAGTACTCTCCGGAGGAGCTGGCGGCCTGTTCATATTTCTGATCGGCGCCGTTTTTGGAGCTATGATCGGGGGTATGGTTGGTAGCGTCGGCCTTTCAGCGTTTGCAATACTTCATCGGATCCTCAAACGAGGCGACCTGATGAGCCGCGATCTTTTCTACCCGCTCGCGTTTGGAGTTACCTTTGCGATCTGTGCCCTGATTCTGGGCTTAACCGTTTCATAGCGTCGATGTAAACTTTTTATTTCGGGTTAATGAAATTGTTACAATAAGTTCATCGAGCCGTAACATTCTATTAACACAATTTGAATTAGACTTAACGCGCTATGAAAAAATACTTATTTTTAATCATGTTGTGTCTATTGGTCGTAGCTGTTTCAGCGCAAACGGATAATGATGACACTCAATTCTGGCACGAAACGAAGGTGGAATTTCCCCTCGATCGGGATAAAAATCTAAGTGGGATAATTATCGGCAATTTACGGATATCCGATAATATCACTGACCCCGCAGACAGAAGGATTGGTTTTGCAGTCAAATATAAAGCAACTAAGAATTTAACAATTCAGCCGAGTTATATATTTCGAAATCAAGGGCGCCCGGGCAGCGACCGCTTTGAGCATCGTTTTAGATTGGATATTACGCCGAAAAAAAGTTTTAATAGTTTTTCAATTGAAAATCGAAGCCGATTTGAGCATCGAGCTAAAACGGCGGGCCGCAACGACGATACTTTTTACCGGAATCGTACCAAGCTAAAGGTCCCAGTCAGAAAGAATGATGAAACACTGTTTACTCCGTTCGTTTCAAATGACACCTACTTCGACATTCAAAACCCAAGAGTCCATCGCAACGATACGGTCGGAGGAATAAGCAAAGCTTTTACTAAGTCTTTTACAACCGATTTTTTCTACCAGTACAGAAGGAATTTTCAGTCTGGAACAAAACACATCAATGTGATCGGGGTAAATTTCAACTTTAAGGTTAACTAACGAATTGAGTCAGGATTTCAGTCTTTTCGAAGAATATTTTATTATGTGAACGCGTGAATTCGCGTTCTTTTTTTTTACTTTCAATACTTCTCGAGAAAAATGAAGATTATTCTGCTGACATTGTCTACTTTCTTTGCACTCGCGATCGGTGAATCCACCGCAGCCCAGGAAACTCCGAACGATACTGAATTTAATATATGGACCGACTTATCGATAACAATGCCGTTAGTAAAACGGGAAACTGCAGACGGAAAAAAGTTTGACAAACTTTCGTTGACTCTCAACTCGACGCTTAGGCTCGGGCGCGACAATCTACGACCCGTAGATGAGCGCATAGGAATGGGACTGAACTACCGGGTCAACAAATATCTCAGCCTTTCCCCTGATATCTTCTATCGCGGCGCTCAGCCGTTTAAGGGAGGCAAAGGCTATGAGACTCGTGTCCGTTTCGCGGCGACTGTTCAAAACAAATGGTCGAATTTTTCGATCGACGACCGCAACCAGGTCGAATACAGATTCCGTAACTCAAAGAAAAATGACGTTCGGTATAAGAACCGACTTCGGCTGAAGGTTCCCGTCAGGAAAAACGGAAAAGAGATTTTTACACCGTTTGCTTCGACCGAACCGTACTACAACATCACCACAAAGAAATTCACCAGAAACGAGTTGTTAGTTGGTGCCTCAAAGAGCATCAACAAGAATTTTGGGACTGATATCTACTATGTTCTGGTTAACGATCGTGATTTTCCGAAAACGGTTCACGGAGCGGGAATAAGCCTTAAGATCAAAATTGATTGATCCGAATCTGAGGGCTATACTTTGAAGACGCTTGTCCAGTTTGCCTTTTGTAAATGCTTGTTTTACTCCATCTTTTTGCACTTTTCCTGCTGGTTTTCTTTGGGTTTTATGTATTTGTTGCAAATCCGCGAAGCCGCGCCCATCAGACCTTTGCGGCATTTATTTCCTTTCTTGCGCTCTGGACAACCAAGGATCTGATCTATTGGAATTTTCAGGATTCTTATCTTATCTGGGATCATTGGGCCTCAGCGAGTTTTATAACCGCATTTTTAATGCAGGCTGCGCTGGTTATATTCGCGTGGGTATTTCCGGAAAATTCGCGTACGCCCAGAAAGAAAGCCGCGGTTATTTTTTCCCCCGGGCTGGTGCTGATTCCGGCTGCATTGTTTGGTTTGCTATGGCAAAGAGTCGGGTTTGAAAACCAGACTTTTGTTATTGATCTGGCCCCGCTCGCTTACGTTTTCGTTATCTACGTTTACTTCCTCTTTGGATACGGCGCGTATATCCTTTTAAAAAAATACCAGAAATATAAAGGCACCCAACATGGTCAGCAGGTCGGTGCAATCCTTTGGGCATTGTGTATTACCGGGGTTTTTAAAACGGTTGCAAATATTGCTCTTCCTTATGTCGGAATTTACGATCTTCTTCCCTACAGTACGGTTTTTGTGCTGCCCGGGGTTTTTATTTATGCCTATGCAATCTCAAATTTTAAGCTTTTCTCTTTTCAGACGGCACTGGATCAATTTAGGCTATTCCCGATCACTTTTAAGATCGCGCTGAGCATTGCCTCAGTCGCCATAATCAGTTTTGCGCTGTTTCAGGTACCGATCGTCTGGTGGGCGTTCCAGGATGGAACTAGTTTTGAAGCCTGGCGACGATACCTTGTCTTTAGTGTCATTTCTGCCCTCGTACCAAATTTGCTTCTCGTTTTATTGATCGTCCGTTCGATATCGCGACCGCTTCAGAGAATAACGCTGGCTGCGGTAAAAGTGACCGAGGGTGGCTACGGAACAGAAGTCGATATGCGCACGAGCAATGATGAGATCGGCTTGCTCTCAAAATCATTCAACGAAATGAGCCGTAAGATGGCGTCGGATATTGATCAGTTGAAACACCTCAACGAACAACTTATACGCACGGAAAAACTAGCGGCTATGGGAACTCTCTCAGCCGGTGTCGCACACGAGGTAAATAATCCGCTTGCTTCTATATCATCACTAATACAAAT
>JABDJV010000126.1 GCA_013003295.1 Pyrinomonadaceae bacterium
GGGGAGGACACAAAATCGACGTTGTTGGCGCTCGACTCAGTTGACTCGGGTGAAGGCGATTTGGTTCTGATAGCCCGCGAGGGTTTCAGCGCCTCGACGGCTGCGACGGGAAAACCAGGGGCAGCGATCGATTCGGCGATAGTTGGAGTAGTTGATCATGTTGATCTCTTGCCGAAGGAGAAAAAGAAGTAGTAAAGGTTAGGATCGCGCAATGACGGACAAGAAAAACCAGAATCTGGCCAAAAAGATCGCAAAGCTTTTGAATAATGAAAGAGTAGCCGGTTTAGATACGATCAATGAACGATTGGACCGAATCGAACGCGCGTTAGACTCAATGGATTCAATACCGGAAGTCCAGAATCGGAAATCGTTTCATCCCAGCCAGCAAAAATTTGATGTGATCGAAGCGGTGGCCGACGAGATCATCGAGCATTTCGAAAATGAAAAGGCCTGCACGTTTGAACCAAACGGCAAGCCTTGTGATCATTGTTCTATGTGCAGCTCAAGAGGTTTCTAGCTGCCTTTATTACTTTTTCTCTGACGTATTTGTATTAGCGGCCGCCGGCTCCGGAGCAGCGGGCGCTTTTTTAGTTTTATCTTTCCTTAATGCATCGGGGCTGCCGATGTCCGGAACATTCTTAGCCTTATCTTCAGCCTTAAAGTAAGGTTCCTCAGCAAATCCCAAAAGGCTCGCCGTTATAACCGCTGGAAACTGATTTCGGGTCGTATTGTAGTCGGTAACGACCTGTACATAATCCAATCGCGCCACGTTGATGCGATTTTCCGTTCCGGATAACTCATCCTGAAGTTTCAGAAAATTCTCGTTTGAACGCAAAACCGGATAACTCTCCTGCAGCGCCAGCAAACGCCCGATGGTTCCGCCGAAACTGTTATTGGCCTCGATGATCGCTTGCTTTTGCTCCGGTGTTTTTGCGCCATCAGCGCCTTTCGGCTCTTCTTTTGCTGCATTCAGCAATTTTGATCGAGCGTCAGCGATTTGTCCGAAAACCTCTTGCTCTTGTACGCCTGCCATTTGTGCAGCCTTCACCAAATTCGGGATCAGGTCGGCTCTTCGCTGGAGCTGGCTTTCGACATTTGCCCATTTTCCTTTAACACTTTGCTGTTTTTCCGTCAGCTCGTTATAGCTGCATCCGCTTAAGCCAAATGCTATAAATATCGTGATTGACAATAAAATTGCTTTTTTCATAGTTCTTCTCCTGGGGGAGTTGATACTGACCCATTCAACCCATCTCATCGACGGCATCAATAACTTTTTCGATCTGGTCCATATACTCAGCAAAAAGCTCGTTGGCAGATCCTTCGGTAAGATTATCGGTTGCTACATTCTCGCGAATATCAAAAATTTTATCAAATGGTCTTCGGTCTATCTTTAAATTCTTAACAGTCAGATCGACGATTGCCTCCTTTTTTACAGGAGGTTCAAGTCCTAAAAGAAGTAATACCGCACGGAATAATGCGGAAAAGCTCGTCAAACTTTCAGACATCAATTCAACGAGATCTTCGGTTGATGCCGATGCGTGAATATATTCCCTTCGGAGTTTTATCAGTTTGCTTCTGAGCTCAAACTCGGTCTGGTGACGCAAATATCTGTCTGAAATTTTTACATCTGCCAAAACGTCCCTTCCGTATAAAACTTTTCTGGCCCGCTCCATAAAATGAAACTCGATCGGGAAAACATCGCCGGCATCATTTAATTCCTCAACGGTAAAATAGACCGGTACCGGATGCCCCATACGACCCCATTCACGCATACAAGCGTGAGCATTTCGCAGGTCTTTTGGAGTTATTCTATTGAGTGCGACGAGCAAGTTGTAATCGGATTCATGGGGAATAAAATCACCTGCCGCAGCTGATCCGTACAGGATCACCGATGCTAAATTGTCCCCATGAGTGCTTTTAAGATCGTCGATGAAATCCTCGAAATAATGTCTCATATCATGTTTTCATTTACCATTGACCATCGAGCAGTAAGCAGCGGGCCGTAAGCTGTAAGCCGTGAGGAGTAGGCAATAGGCTGCGGGTTCGTTTCTACTAACTTCGCTCCAACCAATACAAATGACTGGTGCTGAACGGACAATGTCTAAATGATCAATGTTAAATGTTCAATGGTCAATGATAAGTGGTCAATGTTAAATGTTAATTGTTAAACGTTCTCACCAGCTTCCGCCCGATCCGCCTCCTCCGAAATCTCCGCCTCCGCCAAATCCGCCCCAGCCGCCGCTGGAGCCTCCGCCCCAGCTTGAAGATCCGCCGCTTCCCCAACCGCTTGACGATGAGCTGCCTCCACCGCCAGAACCGCTTAGAAGAGCCCCTAAGATTGCGAGGGCAATGTCCGCCCCTCCTGAAGACCCACCGCTTGAACCGCCTCCGCCGCCCCAGCGGTCACGGTCTTTTTTATCAGGCCCCTTTTTCCGCGAACTATTAGCGGCAAACATCACAAAGATAAAGATCACAAAAAGACAACCGAGTATCTGACAGATCCTGCCGATCGAACTTTCAAAATCGTCCCTGCCATCTATTGGGGCGGTGGTTGTTCGGGAAGGCGGCGGTGCAGTTTCGCCGCTTCGCCTCGATTCAATAGTCTTGATGTAGGCGTTTACCGTATCCTCGATTCCCTTGCTGTAGTTTCCTTGTTTGAAGGGCGGAACCAAATATCTCCTTTGGATGGAACCGACAATTCCGTCAGGTAACTCGTCCTCCAGATCTTTGCTCACCTGGGTAAAATATTTTCTATCCTCGACAGCGACCAGGAGCAGTAGCCCGGGATTGTCATCTTCACGCGAACCGATTCCCCAACCCCTGGCAACCGCCAGAGAATAGTCGAATATCGGCACGTCTCCAGTGGTTTTCACTATCGCAACTCCGATCTCAACCGACGGATTACTCGTCTCGGAGTATTCATTTACGAGCTTCTCAAGTCTTAGTTTTGTACCGGCATCCAAAACACCTGCATTGTCCATGATCGGGCTGGCCGGCTTGCTCAACGGGGATTTATCCCTCGAAAACGGCTCGCTTTGCCGCGCGAACAGAGGGTGCGCTGTGCAAACCAAAAGTATCAGGAGAAGTTGTGCGAAAAAAAGATTCCTTTTCATTGCGTATAAGGTCATTCTGCCAAATAACGACCGAATAGGAAAGTTGGAAGATGCGTCGGGATCCTTACACTGCGAAAAGACTGTGAAGCGTAAAGTGAATAGCGAAAAACAATGCGACGCCGGCAAATACCGAAAATGAGACGAGCGGATTCTTACCGCCGTGATGATTCACTTCGGGTATAAGATCGCTTGCCGCGACGTACAGTGTGACCCCGGCTGCAAGCGGCAGTGCGTATGCAATGGACGATTCGAGTGCTGTTCCCAGAAGATAAAAACCAACAACGCCGAACAGAGTTGTGAGTCCGACCAGTGAAGTAGCGATCAAAACTTCCTTAAATCCTTTCCCGGTCGCAAGGATCATCGACGCAATAGTGAATCCTTCCGGAAACTTATGCAGAAATACCGCGATGAACATCAAAATACCGATTCTCGCATCAACCTGTGATGCGGCCGCGATCGAAACGCCGTCAAACAAAGTATGGATCAGCAATCCCCCGACCGCCGTATAGGCCGACTTAGTCGATATCAGGTGATCGGAATGTACTTCTTCGCCCAAGTGGAAATGCGGCGCGATCGTGTGTTCAAAAAATTGCGTAATAAGGTATCCCGCGAGCAGCAAAAGCATCGGAATATAGAGAATTTCCCCAAATCGCGGTAAATCTTTTCGAATCTGCCAAATTTCTATCGTTTTTGGGAGGATTTCTATAAAGGTAACGGCAAGCATGAATCCTGCACCCAATGCCAAAAGGTATTTGAGAGCTTTCTTATAATGCTTGTAAACTCCTGTAGGAAAGAGGATTAGGCCGCCAAGCACATTCGCGGAGGCGACAATGATTCCCAAAAACAGGAGCTGAAGAAAAGTTAATTCCATGAAACTTAGACTTTACGCATTTTGCTCATTTAAGGCAATTAACGACCTCAAATTGAACGATTTGATTATATTTTGATTTTTTAAGCAGTTGATTAAGAAAAAACACAAATTATTTCTTGACAGAAGTGATCGAGTAGGCGTAAGATTCACGTTAAGTAGTTGATAGCGGTCTAAAAAGCAATTCTTAGACATCCCCAAATTCTTCAAATTAGTGTTTAAGCATTTAGGACGCATTAAGCACTTTCACCAGGTTCCTGAAGAGAAAAATGTGAATTTCAGATGTAATTATTTGGTTAAACCGGGCACGAAGTATCCGGTTTTCCAGGAGGAGGCAACCGCTAAAGACCGCGTTTCCAACACTTACATAGGATTTGCAAATAGCCGATGAGATTTTTGATCTTTGAATAAGTCAATCGAAAAAGCCGGGAATCTACACAAACCTGTAATGCCGTCGGAGGTGCTCGATCTTCTTGCTTCCGAAAAAGGCGGGATTTTTGTTGATTCGACGATCGGAATGGGCGGTCACGCCAAAGCAATCCTTCTATCCGCTGATAATACAGAAGTTATAGGGATTGACCAAGATGCCGCCGCGTTGGAGATCGCGAAAGAAAACTTAAAAGAGTTTAACAAAAGACTCACCTTTATCCACTCCAATTTCGCCGATATTAAGCAGGTTGTCGATAAATCAGGCATATCCGGGGTTGATGGGATCATAGCTGATCTCGGGGTTTCGTCATATCAGCTCGATTCCGAACGCCGTGGTTTTAGCTTTCGTTTTGATGCGCCGTTGGATATGCGTATGAATCCTGATGGTGACATTGAAACTGCTGCCGAAATATTAGAGCGGCTCTCCGAAGAGGAGATCGCAAACATCATTTTCCAATATGGTGAAGAAAGATTCTCACGGCGCATCGCCAGACGGATCGTCAAACGAAGAGAAATGGGCGATCCCGTTAAAACAACCTTCGAACTCGCCGAATTGGTAAAAAGGTCGGTAAAGCGAACGAAGCAAGACAGGATCCATCCGGCGACAAGAACTTTTCAGGCCTTACGGATAGCGATCAATGGAGAGCTGGAGATATTAGAGGAGTTCATAAAGGATTCGATTGATTTATTGAAAAAAGATGGACGCTTGGTGATCATATCCTTCCACTCCCTGGAAGACCGGATCGTTAAGAGAACGATGCAGAAGTTAGCCGGAAAGTGTTTTTGCCCACCCAAATTTCCAAAATGCGTTTGCGGGATGTCGCGGGACGTCAAACTTCTGACAAAAAAGCCGGTTGTTGCAAGCGAAAATGAACAGTTTGAAAACCCTCGCGCGAGAAGTGCAAAGCTTCGAGCATGTCAAAAACTGAAGTAGGAGCTCCCCTGAGTTTAAGCTAGAGAGTAAAAAATGAAAAAAAGAAATCTATCCATCCAACGAAAATCGCGGGTTCGCCGCGAAAGAGATCCAATCCCGTGGAACTACTGTCTTCTAACCATCGCCTGCGGCTTGATATTGGTGCTAGGGTTTTTTGCCGCCGCCCGCCAGCATTTTTCCTCGATCGATTACGGG
>JABDJV010000338.1 GCA_013003295.1 Pyrinomonadaceae bacterium
GGTATGGAATCCACAAAAATATACGTTTTGTCGTTTCGGAAAACGCGCTGTGGAGGAAGGCCGCCAGAAAATGCCGGTACTGGTAACACAGCTAAAGAATATGCCGTCGAACGGTTTGTCGATGGCCTTTACTGCCTGCCGTCACTCATTTATTTTTTAACTCCTTAACAAAGGTCTTTGCGCTCCTTTGCGATCACCTTTGCTTCCTTTGGGGTTAAATGAAAATTCCTTTTTCGTCATCACGATTTGCATCTAACACTTTCCAAGTTAAATCTATCCGTTATTTGCGGTAGAATTTAATTTACGCATGGGAGCAGAAAATTACACGATCGTTTTGTTTGACGGAGTTTGCAACTTTTGCAACAGCTCGGTGAACTATATAATCGAGCGCGATTTAAATGATCGTTTCAAATTCGCACCCTTGCAGAGCGAGGCGGCCGCGCCCTTAATTGCAAAACACGGCATAGATAGAGAAGAAACCGATTCCCTAATTCTGATCGAAAACGAAACGGCTTATGTGTACTCTACTGCATCACTAAGGATCGCGAAGAAACTCGGCGGAATAAATTCGCTGGCTTACGGTTTTGTCATCGTTCCAAAATTTATCCGTGATTTTTTCTATAAGCTGTTTGCAAAGTATCGCTATAAGCTATTTGGCAAAAAAGAGGTCTGTATGGTTCCGACACCGGAGGTGCGGGAAAAATTCTTAGTTTAATATGTAGGGGCGGCGGCTTGTCCCCGCCCGTGAGCCGAAAGGCGAAACACAATCGCACACGAACAAAAATGTCATAAAACACAGGCTCGGAGCACTAAATAATTCTCGCTCCTTTCGAGAGCGATATTAGGAGTAAATAAAATGAAAGCAACGTGGAATGGAAAAGTTTTAGCAGAAAGCAATGAAACGGTAGTAGTCGAAGGAAATCATTATTTTCCGGCAGACTCAGTCAAGAAAGAATATTTCGAGGAGGCAGAAACTACCACAGTATGCGGCTGGAAAGGAACTGCAAATTACTACACCTTAAATGTAGACGGCGAAAAAAATGTCGATGCGGCATGGTATTACGCTGACCCTATGGACGCAGCGAAAAATATTCAGGATCACGTCGCATTTTGGAAAGGCGTCGAGATAACGGAAAGTTGATCGTTAGAGACTGGCGCCCAGCGGGAATCGATAATCGGAAAATCTGTCTTCCCTCCGATCTCCGGCCTCCTGCCTTCTGCCTCCTGTCTCCTGTCTCCTGTCTCCTGAATACTGATTAAAGATGTTTTCTATCGAGACCCTACAATTTGAATCGCTTCTCAAACTCGTCGCAGGCAACGCTCAAACACCGATGGGACGTGATTTTGTGCTTGGAGTCCGTCCGCTTTCGAGCCGGCCGGAGCTTGAACGTGATTTGCGTCTAGTCGAAGAAACGTTCGCTCTCAAAGAAGAGGAGGTTGTTTGGAATTTCAGCGAACTCTCCGAACCGAGCGACGCTATCGCGCTGCTAAGGATCAAGGATTCGTCCATCGAGCCATCTATCTTGCGCGAGTTGGCGAGGCTCTTGTCTCAGGCTCTTTTTGCGAAAGACGAAATACGTAAAGAAAAACAAGTTGCGCCGACGCTGTGGCAAATCGTCGAAACGCTACCGAAGGATTTAGCCGATCTAGCCGCCAAAATAAACAACAAAATACTTCCGAGCGGAGAGATCGATGATTCTGCGTCTTCGGAATTGGGCCGGATTCGTCGTGAGATAAATTCACAGCGCGGAAAACTTACGAGGTCGCTGGAAGGGATGATGCGCTCAAACAGCGATGCGATCCAGGATGAGATCGTAACTTTGCGAAATGAGCGTTTCGTAATCCCCGTAAAGGCTGATTTCAGCGGAAAGATCAATGGTGTCGCCCATGGTGCTTCATCGTCCGGCGCCACCGTGTTTATCGAACCGCTTGAATCCATTGAGGCAAACAACGAGCTGCAAAAGTTAAAAGCAAACGAAGAAAATGAGATCGCTCGGATCCTGTTTTCCCTGGCGGAAGAATTGCGAGAGCAGTTGCCAGCGATCGAACGGGCGGTTGATGCGATTGCGGAGCTCGATTTTGTCAAAGCAAAGACGATATTTGCTGAAAGATTTGATGCGATCGTGCCAGAAATTTCTGAAGACGAAACACTAGACCTTGTTGATGCCAGGCATCCGCTGCTTGAAGAAAACTTGCGAACCGCCGAGACGCAGAGATCCAGAGACAATTCGGTACCGCGAGCGGTAGCGACCGGCAAGAACGACAAAAATGAAGGGAACACGAACGATGCTATTGCTCGATCCCACAACCACCCCGACGCTGAAGCGCCACCC
>JABDJV010000364.1 GCA_013003295.1 Pyrinomonadaceae bacterium
GTCCGACACCAACACCGAGTCCGACTCCACCGCCGACGCCGACGCCGACTCCAACACCGACGCCGACTCCGCCGCCGACACCGACGCCTACTCCGACTCCGACTCCGGATGGGGACGGATAAATGAGTCCTGCGAATTAAGTGAAGTCAAAAATCACCCCGAATGTCTGAGAATTCGGGGTGATTTTATTTGGCAAAAAAACGCTAATTTTGAAATGGATTTTGGATGGTCAAATCGATATCGACCGGAACGACGCGTTTAAAGGTGAAGAGAAATTTCTTAAACCGACCGAAAACAAACATTTTCCCGGTCACTCGCCATTTACTTTGCGGGCCCCTGAGTTCTTCGATCGCCGCCTTCACACCGTTTAGATTTGACATGTTTACGCGAATTGGACCGGGCAGACTGATTTTCCGGCCCTTTTTGAATGTGAAGCCCTCTTTATATTCGTCGATTTCTACATCAAACCCATTAACCTTGAAGTTATGAAAGGTGAGAAAATCCACCTTACCGCTTTGTTCAAATACTGTGAACTCATTCCTAACTTCCCAAATGCTGTTCAGCACAAACACCTCGGTAATGTTGATATCAAATTTCTTAATTATTACGCGTACATTTCTTTTTACGCGAACGGCTTGATTTGCAGCTTTCACCACGACCGGTGAGTTATGAACCTTGTAGCCTCGAATTGAGCCGGGAAGTTTTTGTGCGGATATCGAAATCAGTGTCGCCGGGAGGAGGCAGAATAGAAGCAGGAGCGATCTGACGATACAAACGCTATGCAGACGAAGAGCTGGATTTCTCATTCACTTTAGGGGCCTCTTCTTCTTCAGCTTCTGAGTCAGTGGATTCGGGGTCTTTCTCATCGAGGTCGTGTTTGATCGCGTCTAGAATTCCGTTGATAAATTGGGTTGCCTCATAGGTCGAAAAACGGCGTGCGATCTCCAGCGACTCATTGATTACAACTGTACGTGGGGTGCTTTCATGTAGAAACTCGTTGACCGCCAGGCGAAGAATGTTTCGGTCAACGATCGCCATCCGTTCAATTCTCCAGTGCTCCGCACGGGTCTTGATCGTTTTGTCGATCGCGGAAAGACGTCGAATCGTCCCCAACGCCAGATTATTGGCGAAATCACGAGTCATTTCGTCAAAATCCGAATCGCTCAATTCATTCCAAAAGTCACGTGTAATGTTGCTTTTAGATGTCTGAGCTACGTCCGCTGCAAATAACATTTGCAAAGCGCATTCACGCGCTTTACGTCGATTTCCCATACTTAAACCACATGGGGGAATGATTTCTTCCGCTTCGAAGATTTCTTTCCGCCATCGATCCCTTTGTGTAAATTTACTACTTCAACCGCAGCATTTGCCGCCTCAACGCCCTTATTGCCGGCCTTGATCCCGGCACGGTTAAGGGCCTGCTCCAGCGTATCCGCGGTAATTACGCCGAATAAAACCGGAATACCTGACTGCATGCCAGCTTGGGCGATCCCGCGCGCTGCTTCACCCGCAACAAATTCAAAATGCGGGGTCTCGCCGCGTATAACCACCCCGATGCAAATAACAGCATCAAAATTTCCTGTCAATGCAACCTTGAGCGCCGCCAGGGGCAACTCAAACGAACCCGGAACCTTAAAGATCTCGATGTTTTTCTCCGTCGCACCAAGTTTAACGAGCGTGTTTAGAGCGCCTTCGGTGAGTTTTGATGTAAGAAAATCGTTCCAAGTCGATTCTATGATCGCGAATCGGAAACCGGTTGCTTTCAATTGTCCCTGATGAATTTTTGCCTGCAAGATGTTCTCCCTAAAATTGCTTAGAAGCTAAACTCAAGTATAAGGTAGCCGACGACAAAAACGCAAAAGAAAAAAGGGTATGAACAAGCAAAAATGTCGCCACTCTTAAAAGGCCGCACCGCGCTACTCGCCGCCAAACTCGGGCTGGCGCTTTTCAAGAAACGCGTTCGTTCCTTCGCGCATATCTTTGGTTGAGAAAATCTGGCAGAAAAGCTCTAATTCAAGGGCTAATCCTTCTTGGAGGCTTAGCCGCGATCCGCGATTAACTGCTTCTAAACATGATCGAATTGCCAGCGGCGCCAACTTTAGTATTCTTTCGACGATGTCCCACGTTTGTGCTTCAACATCCTCTGATGGGACAATTCGATTGACCAGGCCTTCTGAAAATGCGGTTTTGGCAGGAATTTCCGGTGTCGAAGAATCCGATATTTCGAACGTTGATAGGGTGGATGCCACGCACATATGAGCAGCTCTTACGATCTCGAATCCGCCGGACGTAACATGGTTTCTGACCGAGGCGATTACCGGGACCGGGCAATCTCTGATTTTTATTAAGATCTCGTCCAATTTGACTGATTCGTCATGGCTGCCTGAGCCCGGGTCAAAGTCGCTTTCCGCTTTGTCACTGAGAATGATCGCTTTTAGATTGGATTGAGTAACGCTTTCGAAGAATGCCGTTAAATCATCGAGGGCCTTCGCATGATCCCCGGAAGGAACCACATGTATAGCTGCGACCGATTCTGACTTGAACAACTCTATTTCCACCGTTGTCGAAGATTATCCGTCTTCGGAAGAATTGTAAATGGGCGTTAATTCACGACCTTTACTTTTAGATAAAACCTGGCCGTTTTGTTTCGTTTTGTTGGTCGTTTGGTGACATAGATCAAGTAGTCGCCGGATTCCGGCAGCCTTACCTGATAGGAATAGTTGACGTCGTAATCGGTAGCGAAATCAATTCCATCACCAAGTATGTTGAACGAATGATATTTTCCCCTGGGGCGGCTTGTTATCAGAACGGTAAGAGTTTGACCCTGCTGGGCGCCAATGACGTATTCCTGCTGCTGATTATTACTCAATACTCCCGTGACGGTTTTACTGTTCGTACCTTTTGCAAACTTTATCCGTTTCGGTTCGGCCTTCTGACCGGCCGTTGAGAGCGCACCAAAAATTACGAATGTGATCAATACAAAGAATTTTAGTTTCATAGGTTCCTCCAATAATCTCTTTTTTGCGACGCTATTTTAAAAGGCTTTTGCTAAAATACTGAAATGAATACACAAAGAATCAAATCACCGGAGCCGTCAGAATTTGCTTCCTACTACAGCATATATACGGATCTCGTTGAAGGCGATGATGTGCTGGCAGCTCTGAATGCCCAAATACCTGTGACAAGAGAATTACTCGTTGGCATACCGGAGGAGAATGGCTCATTTCGTTATGAAGACGGTAAATGGAGCATAAAGGAACTCGTTGGACATTTGATCGATACCGAAAGGATCATGGCTTACCGTGCATTGCGATTCGCGCGCGGAGATAAAACGGATATCGAAGGTTTTGATCAGGATCCGTACGTCGAGAACGGTAATTTTAATGCTTGCAGTATCACCGATCTGGCTGCGCACTTTGAGTTGCTTCGGCGGGCGAATCTGCATATGTTCCAGGGGCTTTCCGAGAAAGCTTGGTCGCGGTCAGGGATCGCCAGCGGAAATCCGGTTAGCGTCCGGGCGCTTGCATATATTATTGCCGGACACGAAATCCATCACCTCAACATACTTAAAGAAAGATATCTGGCACAATGAGGTACGACACAATAATTATTGGCGCCGGTGCCGCCGGGCTTTTCTGCGCTATTGAAGCCGGGAAGCGGGGAAGAAAGATCTTGCTTATCGAGCACAATTCGCAGGTAGGACGAAAGATCCTGATATCCGGCGGTGGACGCTGCAACTTCACAAATATCAGTGTCCAACCGGAGAATTTTATTTCCGGTAACCCCCATTTTTGCAAATCTGCGCTTGCCCGTTACACTCCGCATGATTTTATCGAGCTTGTCGAAAAACACGGGATAAAATACTACGAAAAAACACTTGGTCAGCTTTTTTGCCGTGAGCGTTCGCATCTGATCGTCGATATGCTTCTACAGGAATGTGAAAAAGCAGGGGTCGAGATTCTCACCGACTGTTCCGTAAAAAAAGTAGCGCCGGCGTCCCGCCGGCTGTCAGGTGGGCGTCCCGCCCGCTCAAATCGTGGGCGGCCAGGTCACCGTTTTAACATAGAAAGCACAAAGGGAAGTTTCACCTGCGACAACCTCGTGATCGCCACGGGAGGACTTTCGTTTCCGAAGGTCGGTGCAAGCAGTTTCGGTTACGATATTGCAAAGCAGTTTGGCATCAATCTAACCAAAACAAGACCGTCACTTGTCTCACTACGGTTTAATGGCGGTGAAGACTTCTCCGGTCTGGCCGGAATCTCGGTCGATTCCGAGGTAAAGACCGGAAAGATCTCGTTTAGAGAAAACATCTTGTTTACTCACAAGGGTTTAAGCGGCCCGGCTATCCTCCAGATCTCAAATTATTGGAAAAGGAATCAGCCGGTTTCGATCAATCTAATACCGGAAACCGACCTTTTCGACGTTTTGACCCAAACAAGTTCCAATCATTCGATCAAGAATTTTCTGAGTAAATACGTGCCTTCCAGGGTTGCCGACGCATTTTGCGGACGATATATACCAAATGAGAAAATCAGTGAGATGGCCAAAAAACAAAGATTCGACGTTGCTGAAATGCTAAATAATTGGCGGGTAGAATTTGGCGATACCGAAGGATGGCACAAAGCAGAAGTAACTCTTGGAGGCGTCGATACCGACGAGATCTCTTCGCAGACAATGGAATCAAAAAAGGTTGAAGGGCTCTATTTTATTGGCGAAGTTTTAGATGTGACGGGCTGGCTCGGCGGCTACAATTTTCAGTGGGCCTGGTCCAGCGGATTTGCTTGCGGGCAAAGTGTCTAGCGAAAGGCTTCAACATTCAATCCATATCTCTCACGCATATCAATATCGTCGGCTTCAATAACCTGTTGAATGTTTTTCAGGCGCCGGGTCGACTTCCTGATGTGAGTTTTTGTCCGCTCCGCCATTTGCGAAAGGAGATTTCTTCCTTCTAATTGCTCGGCGCGAACCTTTTCCTTGAGAATGTAGAGCTCGGACAGTTCATGTTCAAGCTGCTCGGCATTAATTTCCTTTAATCGACTTGTTACCTGCGAGATCTGACGGATCACCCTTACCAATTCGTCGCCTATCGAATCACCCTTTACCAGATCGGGGGAATCTCTGTATTCCTCGACAAGTTTATTAAGTTGTTTTTGATCTCCGTCTTTGTAGGCATCATTCAGCTCTGACATTAGCTCATGGCGTTTGTTTCGCTCCTCATCGTCAATTGCAAGATCCGGATGGATCATTTTTGCCAAATTGTGATAAGCCTTTTTCGCCTCAGCGTTTGGATTCCATTTTTGTGTGCACGCCTGCCAGTTTTCCTCGTCGGCGTCTTCTGCCGATTCCTCGGCCCTTAAACGAGCTTCTTCGGCACGTTTTTTTATCTCCTCATCGTCGGGGTTTAGTTTTACCTCTTCTTCAGCGATTTGAGCTTCAATATCGTCGAGGTCAGCATAGAGTCTTCCGACTTCCATCTTGTACTGCGCCTCGAATTGTTCGAGCTCGGCCCGCAATTCCGTCATCTCTTCTTCTCGAATCACAAGACGGTTCTTTAGACGCCGAAGCATCTTGCGCTTTTTTTCGAGTTCTAATTCTTCAGGTGCCGAGATATTCATCAGTGAAATAGTAAATGGAAATAAGTAAATAGTAAATGACTGGAGCGACGAGCGTCCCGCTCGTCATGAGCCCTATGCACGAAAACGACACCCTCGAGTTTAAGTATACCTAATACTCAATATTATCTGCTCGGTAGAATGCGCTGCCAAATTTCCAATCATTTTTATTTTCACAAAGCTTGGCTTTAACCGGGTTGTCCTCGATATATTTGATGACACTTAAGAAGTGTTTTCTGTTTCTTATATACCGGTCAAACGTTTCGGCTTGCCAAAAACGACCATTGCGATTCAATATACGGTTCGCCCGATGGGCGGTATATGACTTTATCGACTGGGTAATGTCTGAAAGCTTAACGCCCTCATAGGGCTTCAGCAAAACATGTATGTGATTCGGCATAACAACCCACGAGATCAGATTGTATTTCACCTGATTGTAAAACAAAAGGGTATTCTGAACGACCGTGGCAATTTCGGGCCTGCTCATGAAGCACTCGCCGTATCCGGCATCGAGGAATTTTTCGATCCTTTTGCGAAAAGCGGCATCGCTGCGATCTTTTTTTAGTTTGATACGCCATTCCTCGATTGATTTTTGCGGTAACGAGTCGAATAATCGAGCTGTTAAAAACTGAGGAATCTCGCCGCCCTCAAAGTGTGGGAGTTTTCGGAAGTACCATCCGAGTTCGGATTTCAGGCCTTTTGGTTGGAAGTTATAGTTGGTCATTGCTTAGTGAGTTTGCAGCGGATGAGAAGCACGTCCGGGTTTCTTTACTTGGAATCGCAGACCTTACTTCAATTCCAGATTACGAACAAAAAACGAGCGGGACGCTCGTTGCTCCAGTCATGGTTCCATTATCTCGTAGCTCGTTGTTATCTTTGCCGTCGGCTTTACCGTATAGGCTACAGAGCAATATTTTGTATCCGAGAGTTCGATCGCGTCGGCGACGGCTTTTTCCGAAATGCTACGCCCGGTAACGATATGGTTGATATGAAACGCGGTAAAGCCCCTAGGAAATTCATCCCGGCGCGTCCCTTCGATCTCGACGTTGTAATCTACGACGTCCTGTCTCTTCTTCTTAAGGATCGAAATTACATCGACCGCGGTGCAGGCAGCGACCGAAACTAGCAAAAGCTCGAGAGGAGATGCGGCGGATCTCCTATCTCCCTTTGTATCAATGGCTTGTGAGTGGCCACTCGGCGTTGTGCCGATTAAAAAATCATCTCCGGCGTATCGTACGGTCGCTCGGTACTGGTTTTCAGACATAATCCTCCCTTTGGTTCACAGCAAAAAAACTTGTTTTAAATTAGTGAGCATTCTAGCATAATGAAGACCGCTACGGGTTCGAACGCCTGCTCAAAAACGGTTTGGCACAAAAAATGCATATTCATTTTCGGTAACCCCATCTGTGTGAAAATCAAAAGCAGGTCTTAAAGTTTCAAGGAGATTAAAATGAGGAGAATTTGGCATAATTTTTCGTCGGCGTTGGTATTGGCGGCAGTTTTCGGAGCTTTTGCGCTCGCAGCGGCGGCGCAGAGCAATTCCGACCTGATCGGTACTTATCGTTTGGACACGTCCCGTAGCGAAAACACAAAAGATATTATTGAAAGCGCGACTCAAAACACCAACACTTCGGATGCCGATAAGGCGGATCTCGCGGATAAACTCGAGGCGCCCGAAATTGTTGCGATTGACCTGGTCGGAAATTCGGTGACGCTGGCAACGTCGGAAGCATCAAATCCGATAACGTTTACCGCCGACGGGACAACCAAAACTACCCAAAAACCTGACGGTACTTCGATTCGCGTACGGGCCGCGATCAAAAATCAAACCCTAACAATATCAAGTCTCGGCGGTGAGACCGACTATACGCTGATCTTCAAGTCGATCGATGGCGGCAACAATCTGCAGGTGACGCGGCGTATCACTACCGAATATCTAAGCTACACGGTTTTTGCCGACAGCTTCTATCAGAAAACAGATACAATTGCTGAGATCAACGGGATCAGGATAGGAAATTCCAGGAACACGGCGAAAAAAGATTCGGGTACCTACTCGAGCAGCGATTCCGATGACAATCCGGTTTATCCGAATCCGACACCTGCGCCGCGCAATGCACCGTCTACAAGAACCACAACGCGCAGCGGCAATTTCATCGTGCCGAACGGAACAAACCTTTCGGGAACGCTCGAGAAACAGATAAGCACGAAAGTTTCTCAAAATAACGATCGGTTTCGATTGATGATCGATTCACCGAGGGATTATCAGGGAGCCGTGATCGAAGGTTATCTCTCCGGTATCAAACGTTCGGGCCGCGTGACCGGGAGCTCCAAGCTAACGCTTAACTTTGAAACGATTCGTATGCGAAACGGCGAAACCTATGATTTCGCGGGCTTTACCCAAAGCATAACCAACCTGGACGGGAAGACTGTCAAAATCGGAAAAGAAGGTGAGATCCAAGGTAACAGCCAAACGAAGAAATCGGCGAAACGGGGTGGGATCGGTGCCGGGATTGGTGCGATTCTCGGAGGAATTATCGGCGGTGGAAAGGGCGCGATCATTGGTGCGACGATCGGAGGCGGAGCCGGAGCGGGCTCGGTGATCGCTGAAGGTAAGGGCGATGTCGAGCTTGATGAGGGATCGACCATATCG
>JABDJV010000368.1 GCA_013003295.1 Pyrinomonadaceae bacterium
GCGCAAAGGCTATAGAAACAAAACTTGTAGAAATCCCTGTAATTAAAGAGAAGATCGTCAAGATTCCGGTGGTGAAGGAAAAGATAGTAACCCGGACGGTCTATGTTTACAGAAGTTCCCGCCAAACAAGGTCTGATCTTCGGAGCGTTTCCAAACAAAATAATGTCGATCTAAACAGTTCGATCAATGATAAAGAGTTTTTGACTCAAACAGATCTGCTGAATTTTCAACCGGTATCGGAGATCAAACCAAAGATCACCAAGCAAGAGGAGTAAAATGAAACAAATATTGAATATAACGCTAATTTCCCTGATAGCCATTTGTTTTTCATCTAAAGCCGCTGCACAGCAGGGAACGATTCAGATGAGCAACGGGATCAATGTGCGTATAAATACAAAGATAACGCCTTCGGGTAATTCGTCGGGCCTGGGGAACATCTATTCGAGCAATTCCGGAAATGTCATCCACCGTGTTTTAACCGACCGGGTGAACAGGATCTATTTTGGTTATGACCTGTTGATCAAAAAGCATAAAGATAAGGGAAAATTCACAGTTTCGATCAAACCGCTTTCGAAAACACCGGATTCCCTAATTGACCGCGTAACTGCACCGACAGGCGCCTCGCGAGCAGGTTCCGGAAGAAATAGAACAAGCGCCGCCGTTTCGTCCAAGCGACCTGACTATAAAAACTTTAAACAAAGATCGTTGCCAAAATATCCTGACGATATTACCGTCAGCGACGACGATATTATTACCCTGGACCTGTTGGAGAACCGCTCGACAAAGGCGAAGATCTCAGACTTGATACGGATCAGCGAAAGCTCGGGAAATTTTACGTCTTACTCCTCAAATACTTCCCTTTTGAATGACAAACCGGCAAAGGATTTCTCAATCGACGACATAATTTTCAGGATCGAACGGCCGATAATTTATATTGATGAAAAAAAATATAGTGCAAGAAACACCATAGCTGGAAAAGTGAGTTGGGTTTACATAAAAGGAAAAGGGCGTTTTATTTTTTCGATCCAACCGCAGCCGGGCTATAACTTCCGGAAAATTGGCACTATCCGCAACAATCTGTTCTCATACGAATTTAAAAACGAGAAGTACAAGTTTGTTTCAAACGCGCCGATTTTGGGTTTAGGCGGCAACTGGAATTTTTGGGTCATGCACGACCCGGATTATCAGCCGAGATACGAGACGACCGAAGAAAACCCGTTTATTTTTGGCGCTGCGGACAGTGTCAAGACCCTGTTTAGGTAATAATCGCGCATTTAGATCCCTCCTAAGTTTTTAATTAACTAGTATCAGAAGAAGAATCTATGAAAATTGTAATAGTAGTATTGTTTTCGTTTTTTAGCGTTTTTGGGCAATCCGACTTTGGAAATTCGATTGAATATAAAATTACCCCGGTTAAGAAATCTGACCGAACCGATTTGAGCATTTCGGTAAAACTCAAACCAAATGCCTCCGAACCGTTGACCGTTAAATTACTTACGGGCTGTTACGGAACGCCGAACCTGTATAAGTACATAACATTATTTGAAGGTGAGGAGGGCACGTCTGTTGCAAAGTCGGAACGCGAAATCGAAAGAGCGGTAACTCCAAACGAAAACGGAGAAATATCGATAAAGTACGTTATTTCTTTTGATCCGGGAAAAATGGAAAATTCTGCTTTCGCTCCAAAAATACACCAGGATTATTTTAGCGTTGCGGGCTGTCAGTGGCTTCTGCATTTTGGCGATGATGGAGAAAAACGCGATGTATCGATAGAGATCGTCGATGCTCCTGAGGATTGGAATCTGCATTCTTCCCTGGGCAAGAACGCGAAAAAAATAAAATTAAGGGCAAGCTACCGCGACATACTTGCTTCAAGACTCGGCGGCGGCGGCGATTTTCATACTTTTTATGTAAAAAATAGGCCCGTTTCGGTGTTTGTTAAAGGCAATTTTGATATCCCGAAAACGGAAATTTTCTCGGCCGTTGAAAAAATCGTCCGGCTGCAGCGTGATTGGTTTGGAGATTATGATCAGCCGTTTTATCAGGTAGTTATAAACGAGAGAAAAAGCGTGATTGCCGGAACCGCGATTAAAAATCAGTTTGTTTGTTTTGTGCGGCCGGATGTCGATAAAAACTCTCTGAATAAGATTCTCGCCCATGAAATGTTTCATAATTGGCTGCCGATAAAGATGCGTATTATACGGCCCGAAGGAGACCGGCAGGTCAGGCACGAATGGTTTTTTGAGGGTTTTACAGAGTATTTTGCAAAAAAAGTGCTTTTCGATGCGGGGCTTTTATCACCGGAAGAATTTGCGCGCCTCATCAACTCGGACATACACAGCCTTGCCGATAACCCATATAAACGAATTGCCTATCAAGACTTATTGGAACTGGCTAAAGCCCGCAAATTTACATCAACACACAAAAAGCTTTCATATTTCCGGGGCGTCGTCATTGCACTCAAATGGGAAACGGCACTTCGCAGAACCGGAAAAAACCTGTCGCAGTTTACCAGGGATCTGTTCAAACTTGCGTCAAAAAAGAATGGAGAGATCACTGAAGAAGAATTTTTAAGTTTTGCTATGGATCGCGGCGTCGATGCAAAGGCCGATTTTGAGAAATACATTCTCGAGGGCAAACCGATAAGGCTTGAGCCAAACGATCTCGGAGCCGGTTTTACTTCCGTCGAAAGATCCGTTCCTTCGTTTGATCCGGGTTTTTCGTTGCGCGAATCGAGGCTAACAAAGAAAATTTCCGGTGTAGAAAAAAACAGTATTGCCTTTAATGCCGGATTGCGAAACGGAATGGAATTTGTCAGCGCCAGAAATGCGGGGCGGTTCAGCAATTCGTGGAATGCGGAAAAACCTCTAACCGTGGTAGTTCGAGAAAATGGAGCGGAAAAAAAGCTCGAGTATTTTCCGCGCGGCAAACCGATTAGAATTCTCCAGTTCCAACCAAAAAAATAATGGTCTTTTTTTAGTATCTGACGCTTAGAAATATCTTTAAAAAACTGTTATTTTTACAGTCAATATGTCAGAAGTAAAAACCAAGAAGATCAAGCCCGATATACGTGCGATCACGCGTCTTGTCCCGCGCGAAGGAAACCTTGTTCAGGGACAATCCGATCTGCCCATCGATCCGCAGCTTGCCAAGGAAGCTTACGAGATCATCGCCGCAAGCGAAAACCATTACGGCGGCGCCGAAGGTGACGCTGGCTTAAGAAAAGCAGTTGCAGCGAAGATCAGGAAGTACAACGGTATTGAGATCGACGTTGATCAGCGGCCTTTCGAATTACTTATCACAACCGGCGGCACAGGCGCCCTTATCGGAATTGCTCAGAGCTATTTACGCGACAAAGCTGCGCTTGTTTTCGAACCTTTTTATCCCTATCACCAAAAGATAATTGAAGAATTTGGCGGAAAGATGGAAGTTTTTGCGGTAGACGAAAACCTCCGATTTGATAAAGACATGCTTGCGATCCAATGCCGGCAGCTCAAAGACCGCAAAGAGTTTCCGCTAAAAGCGATCATTGTTTGCTCGCCATCGAATCCGAGCGGGAAAGTTATGACCCATGCGGAACTTGAAGCGATCGCCGACGTAGCAAAAGAGCTCGATCTATTGGTTATTTCCGATGAGGTTTATGAGCATTATGTGATCGGTAAGACTCCGCATATCCCGATCGCGACTCTTCCCGATATGTGGGATCGAACCATAACTGTAAATTCATTTTCAAAATCCTGGAATATTTCCGGTTGGCGGCTCGGATACGCATTTGGCAAGGGCGAACTTCTCGACCCGGTGATCAAGGCGATAAACATAGTTTATGTCTGCCCGACGACACCGCTTCAAGCGGCGCTTTCGCGCGTATTGATGTCTAAAGAAAGCTATTATGATGATCTTCGCGAGACTTTTCTTGGTAAACAGAATCTCTTTTCGAAAGGTCTGACCGATCTTGGATTTAAGATCTATGATTCCGGCTCGGCGTTCTATTTATGGGCTCGAATTCCGGAGGGAAAAAAAGATGCGCTCAAGTTTAATGAAATGCTGATGAAGAAAGCTCAAGTTGCGGCTGTGCCGGGAAGCGCTTTTGCAAACAGCGATCTTTGGGACGCGCATATGCGAATTTGCATTGCGCGCGAAGATCATATTCTCGAAGGCGCGATGGAAAAATTCAGGGCGGCGTTAGGCTAGTATCGTTTTAAGACATTTCTTTTTTTCGCCGGTTGCTCAGCGCCCGCAAATATCGCCCGGGAGTTCGATCAAATAGTGATATCGTCGTAAAAAACGATCAATCCTCCCCGTAAGAAATTTAAGTAACTTATCCTTAGGAATAGCTATGAAATATTTAAGAATTATCTCCGTCACACTCGCTTATATTGCCTTGCTGACGTCGGCGGCTTTTGCACAAACGTCCGGGAGGGTCTCAACGATCTATACCGATCTAACCGCGGAAAAATGTAAAACGATCGAAGCCAGCGATGAAGGCGCGGGCTACTATCGCGGAATTTGTCCCGGAGTTGGCGGATATAAGCTTGAGGTTTTGGAGGGTGATATAAGACAAACGATCAACGTCATCGCGCCCAGCGGTAAAAAATCGGAACTTAATTTTTGGACAAATGTCTCAAGTGCTTTCTCTTCCGTTGGAGATAAAGCCGAGTGGCGGGTCAGAAAATCTGGAAAAAACACGGTTCCTTTTGCGTTGATCGTCCGTTTTAACTCAAGTGACAGTTCCGGGGAAACCCAAAAAAACATATCGCGTTTGATCATCATAAAGATCAAGGATGATCTTGCCTGCATTACGGATGTTGTTGAGCCAATGAGAAACGCCAATAAGAAGGCGCGGGAAGTGGCGTACGCATCGAATAACAAACCGTGTAAATTTGAAACGAGCAAGAACGATGACCAGCTAAAAGACTCTGTAAGTTCAATCGATGCCTACGCGAAAACGGTCGATGAATTTGTCGGACAAAAAGACGGTCCGGATACTGTTATTGCCGACATTTCAGATTTCGAAAAGGATACTAAGGCAGAATGGAAGAAATTCAATTCACGGGAAGAATTTGAAAAATCAGAAACGAATTCTTACGAAACGGCTTTTGTTTGGAATAAAAATGGCAATCCGATCTCAACCAATATCACCTATTCGTCGCCTTCCGGTGATTGGGCGCAATACGTTTTCTACATTTTTCGCGAAGACGGCTCGGTTGCAAAAGCGACCCGGGAGCTAAGGACGTTTATGGGTGATATCATCGTCATCCGAAAATACTACTACGATAAGTCCGGGGCGCTGCTTAAGGAAACAAGACAATTTAAGGATCTTGAAACAAAGAAATTTATCAAAGCGCCCAAGAGTTTTGAGGATATCGATGTAGACATTTATAAAAGCTCGGGCGAATTGCCCTTTGCTTCGATGTTGGGTAGCGGCAATGCGGCCGGGAATAACGATGAATCAAGATTTATACCCAAAGGGTGGAAACTTGAGCAGAAAGATACCGGCGACTTAAACGAAGACAAAATAGATGATCTGATCCTCCAGATCAGAAATGAGAATCCCGAGAACGAAGATCAAGATCGGAGGCTGATCATTTTGTTTAAGAACCGATCCGGAAAACTTACAAAGATCGCTCAAAACGACACAATAATTCGCTGCTCAACCTGCGGCGGAATGCTCGGCGGCGGTCCGGCCGACATAAAGGTACAAAAAGGGGTTTTGTTGATCGAGCAGATGTACGGATCGCGTTCGGGAGCGAATTACCTTTACCGCCTGAGATATGAAACAAGCACCAACCGTTTTCGTCTGATCGGAGAAGACGTAACGGAATTTGACCGGCTTGAGCTCGCCAGCGAGGAAACCAGCACAAATTATTTAACCGGAAAGCAGGTAATAAAAATCTCAAAGGGCGGCGAAAATGACGTAAAGGAGACAGTAACGAGAAAAACTGTCTCAAAAAAGAAGAGATATCTTTCAGATGTAACGCGCCACTAACCACAGGAGCATCGTGAGGTGCATTGTAGGGGCGACGGCTTGTCCTCGCCCGATGAGCGGAGCGAAAAACGGTGTCAATTGGCTGTTCCCCGTCATAACAATACGCAAACGAGCCCTCTTACCATGTGTTGACATCAATGTTTTCACATTGATTAATCCCCGCGTTGGTTTATTCGCTTTGCTCATCGGGCGACCACGAGGGATCGCCCCTACAATGTTTTTGCGAAACTCGCTTTCGTCACCCGCTTCGATCTCAATTTCGAGCAGGGACAAATTTCACTTTCTTAAATTTTGTTCCCTGCCAGACAAGGTATGAGACTCCTGCTTTCTCTTCACCTCCCAGGGTTGCGTGAAGAATAAAGAGCCTACTATTTGACTGATATTGGAGCGGATACTCGGGAACATCCATTCCAAAACTTATCCCGCCAAGCTCTTCGGGAAAATACACGACGCCCGTTTTTGTGTTAATTATTGCTCCCATCTGACAACTCGTCCCGGATCCCCAGGAAGCAAAAATGTAGTGTCCGCCAAAATTTACGC